>NZ_JBTOLW010000007.1:0-133426 GCF_054552115.1 Pseudohaliea sp.
AGCCGGTCCAACCGCCCAGCTTGCCCACCGTCTTGCGATCAAACATTGCCGCGCCCCATTCCCATCCGGTCTCGGGCACAATACGGCGGGTGAGGTCAGGGGCTCAACGCCCCCGGAAACCTTCGAAGAACCTTTTTTTTGCCCGGATTTCCCGTCGAGGCCCCCGCCGTGCCGGAACTCCCCGAAGTCGAGACCACCCGCCGCGGCCTGGCTCCCCACGCCGTCGGCGAGCGCATCCTGGCCGTCACCGTCCGCGAGCCGCGGCTGCGCTGGCCCGTCGACCCGGTGCTGCCCGCTGCCCTCGCCGGCCAGCGGGTCGACGCCATCGACCGGCGCGCCAAGTACCTGCTCTTCCGCACGGCCGCCGGGCGCCTGGTGGTGCACCTCGGCATGTCCGGGTCCCTGCGCGTGCTGCCCGCCGATACGGCGCCGGCGCCGCACGACCACATTGACATCGTCCTCGAAAGCGGGGTCGTCCTGCGCTACAACGATCCGCGCCGCTTCGGCAGCTTCCACTGGCTCCCGGGGAACGAAGGGCACCCGCTGCTGGACCCGCTGGGTCCCGAACCGCTCGGCGATGCCTTCGATGGTGACTACCTGTACCGGCGCTCGCGCGGCCGGCGGGCCCCGGTCAAGGCTTTCATCATGGACGCGCGGATCGTGGTCGGCGTTGGCAACATCTACGCCGCCGAAGCCCTGTTCCTCGCCGGCATCTCCCCCCGGCGCCCGGCCGGGCGCATCAGCGCCGCGCGCTACGACGCGCTCGCCGGGCATATCCGCGCGGTACTGACGGCCGCCATCGCCCAGGGCGGAACCACGCTGCGGGATTTCGTCGGCAGCGACGGGCGCCCGGGCTACTTCGCGCAGCAGCTGTGGGTCTACGGCCGCGCCGGTGAGCCCTGCCGGCGCTGCGGGGCCCCGCTGCGGGAGCGGCGCATCGCCCAGCGCGCCAGCGTCTACTGCGTAGCCTGCCAGCGGTGAACGGGCTACACTAGACTCGATAAAGGGAGCGGACCGGCCGGTCCGGGGGAGAGAAACATGAAGCTTCTTGAGGGGCTGCCCGCCCTGCTGCTTGCACTGGTCATCGCCGCGCCGACGGTCCACGCCCAGGCGGTGGATGAAAAACCCAACGCGTTCGCCATGGTCGGTGATCTCGTGGTCGCCCGGCCCATCGGCCTGGCCATGACCGCGGTGGGCGCCGCGGCCTTCGTCGTCAGCCTGCCGTTCACGGCCCTGGCCGGTCATGTGGGCGAGTCCGCCGAGACCCTGGTGCTCGGCCCCGGCGAGGCGACCTTCATGCGCTGCCTGGGCTGCCGCGAGGCGGGCTATACCTACAAGGACAAGGAACTCCGCGACGCCCGCGGGCAGAACGACTGACCCGGGCCCGGGTCAGTCCGCGAACCGCGCCGCCAGGGCCTCCGCGACAGCCGGGGGCACGAAGGGTTCGACGTTGCCGTTGAGCGCTGCGATCTCCCTCACCAGCGAGGACGAGATGTAGGACAGGTGCTCCGAGGGCGTCAGGAAGATGCTCTCGAACTCCGGGTAGATCGCCCGGTTCATGTTCGCCAGCTGGAACTCGTACTCGAAATCCGCCACCGCGCGCAGGCCCCGGAGCACGCAGCGCGCGCCGAGGCCGCGGGCGAAGTCCGTGAGCAGGTTACTGAAACCCTGGACCTCCACGTTCGGCAGGTGGGCGAGGGAGCTTTCGCAGAGGGCGACGCGCTGCTCGAGGTTGAAGAGCGGGGTCTTCTTTTCACTCCAGGCAATGGCCACGACCACGCGGTCGAAGAGCCGGGCGGCGCGCTCCGCCAGGTCCACGTGACCGTTGGTGATCGGGTCGAAGGTCCCCGGGTAGATCACCGTTTCCCGACTCATGGCAGCGGTTCCCAGCGGCTGTTCACATAGGTTGAGGGCGCCGATGGTAAACAATTCACGGGAGGGCCACAAACGCTCACCCGGGGGCCACAAACGGCCGGTAGAGGCCGAACTGCACTCCCCCGCCGCGGCCGCTGCGGTGGCAGGCCCAGCCCCCGGGCAGCAGCGCCGCCGGGTCGCGCTGGTCCGTTTCCACGTAGACGAGCGTGTCCTCGTGGCAGAGCGGCGCGAGCCGCGCGCTGGCCCGGGCCAGCGCGTCGCCGGCGAAGGGCGGGTCGAGGAACACCAGGTCGAAGGGACCCTCGCCGTGCTCGAGGAAGCGCTCTGCGCGTTCGCAGCGGCAGACGGCCCGCTCTCCGGCGCCCAGCGTCGCGAGGACGGCGCGCAGGCGGTCCATGGCCTGGCGGTCGCTGTCCACGAAGGTGACGCTTGCGGCGCCGCGGGAGAGGGCCTCGAGGCCCAGGGCGCCGCTGCCGGCGAAGAGATCGAGGCAGCGGGCGCCGGGCACGACGGCCTGCAGCCAGTTGAAGAGGGTCTCGCGGACCCGGTCCGCGGTGGGCCGCAGCCCCGGCCGGTCCGCCACTGCCAGGCGGCGGCCGCGCCACTCGCCGCCGATGATGCGAAGGCCGCCTCTTCCCCTCCCTGCCGCCATTTTTCCCGCCTGTGCCACGGTGATAGCATAGGCGCCCCGCGGGCGCCCGCCCGCGCACTCTAGCACGGCAGACATGAAGTTCTTCAAACGCAGGAAAGGCGCTGCCGACGAGGGCGCCGAGGCGCCCGCGAGCGACGGCGCCACCCCACCGGACGGCTCCGCCGAAGCCGGCCCGCCCGCAGCCGCGGATCCACCCCCGGCAGCAGAGGAGAGCGCCGGGCCCGGTTTCTTCGCCCGCCTGCGCCGCGGTCTCGGCCGCACCAGCGACAACCTCGTCGCCGGCCTCGGCAACCTGTTCCTCGGCCGCAAGGAAATCGACGCCGAACTCCTCGAGGAGCTCGAATCCCGGCTGCTGCTGGCGGACGTCGGCGTCGACGCCACCGTGCACATCATCGAGCAGCTCACGCAGCGCGTCTCGCGCAAGGAGCTGACCGAGCCCGCGGCCCTGCGCGATGCGCTGCGCGAGGAGCTGCTGGCCATCCTCGAGCCCTGCGAGCGGCCGCTTGCCATCGGCGGCGCCGCGCCCTTCGTGATCCTCATGGTCGGCGTGAACGGCGTCGGCAAGACCACCACCATCGGCAAGCTGGCCCGCCGCTTCCGGGACGAGGGCCGCTCGGTGATGCTCGCCGCCGGCGACACCTTCCGCGCCGCCGCCGTCGAGCAGCTCCAGGCCTGGGGCGAACGCAACGCCGTGCCGGTGATCGCCCAGCACACGGGCGCCGACAGCGCCTCGGTGCTCTACGATGCCTTCGCCGCGGCCCGTGCCCGGGGCGTGGATGTCCTCATCGCCGACACCGCCGGCCGGCTGCACAACAAGGACCACCTCATGGACGAGCTGCGCAAGGTCGTGCGCGTCCTCGGCAAGCTGGACCCGGCCGCGCCGCACGAGGTGATGCTGGTGCTCGACGCCGGTACCGGGCAGAACGCCCTCGCCCAGGCGGATACCTTCACGGAGGCCGTGGGCGTGACCGGGCTCACGCTCACCAAGCTGGACGGCACGGCCAAGGGCGGCATCATCTTCGCCATCGCCCGCAAGCTGGGCCTGCCGATCCGCTTCATCGGCGTCGGTGAAAGCGCCCAGGACCTGCGCCCCTTCGCCGCCGGCGAGTTCATCGACGCCCTCTTCGACCGGGACTGAGCGCCCGGTGATCACCTTCGAGCGGGTCAGCAAGCGTTTCGAGGGCGGCCACGATGCGCTCCGCGATGTCTCCTTCGAGGTCGGTGCGGACGAGCTCGTGTTTCTCACCGGCCACTCCGGCGCGGGCAAGACCACGCTCCTGCGCCTCATCATGCTGCTCGAGCGGCCGAGCCGGGGCCGTGTCCTGGTGAACGGCCGTGACCTCTCGCGGATCGCCCGCCGCGGCATCCCGGCGCACCGCCGCGAGGTCGGCGTGGTGTTCCAGAACCACCGGCTGCTCTTTGACCGCAGCGTCTTCGACAACGTGGCCCTGCCGCTGTACATCGCGGGCTACGACCACCGCGAGGTCGGCAAGCGCGTGCGCGCCGCCCTCGACAAGGTCGGCCTGCTCCGCCACGAGCGCGCCATGCCCGTGACCCTGTCCGGGGGCGAGCAGCAGCGCGTGGGCATCGCCCGCGCCGTGGTCGGGCGGCCGCCGGTGCTGCTCGCCGACGAGCCCACGGGCAACCTCGACCCGGCGCTGTCGGCGGAGATCATGACCCTGTTCGAGGACTTCTCCCGCGTCGGCGTCACGGTGCTCATTGCCAGCCACGATCTCGCGCTGATCTCCCGGCTCCGGCACCGCATCATCACGCTGCGCGAGGGGCGCCTGATGGGAGCGCCGGCCTGATGGCGGCCCGGCCTGCGCGCCGCGACGGTGTGCGCCGCGAGGGCGCGCGCGTGCAGCGCACGCGGCTGTCGCACCGGGTCAATGCCTGGGTGCGCCATCACCGCCTGTCTGCGGCCGACAGCCTGCGCCGGGTGCTCGAGCGGCCCACGGGAAGCCTGCTGACCTGGCTGGTGGTAGGGATTGCCCTCGCGCTGCCGGTGAGCCTGGCCCTCTGCCTGGACAATCTCCGCGGCCTCGGTGGCGGGGTCGATACCCGGGCGCAGCTGTCCGTGTTCCTCCGTCCCGCGGTCGACGCCGCCGAGGGGCAGGCCCTGGCCGTCGAGCTCGGCGACCGCGCCGCTATCGCCGCGGCGACCTTCCGCTCCCGGGAGGCGGCGCTGGAGGAGTTCCGCGCCCGCTCCGGTTTCAGCGACGTGCTCGGCGGCCTGGAGGACAACCCCCTGCCCCACCTGCTCCTCGTCGTCCCCCGGGACCCGGCGCAGGCCGGCGCGCTGGCCGGGGAGATCGGGGCGCTCGCGGCCGTCGACGAGGTGGTCCTCGACCTGGCCTGGCTGGACCGCCTGCAGCGGCTCACCGAGCTCGGCCGGCGCCTGGTGCTGGTGGTGGCGCTGCTGCTGGCGGCCGGGGTGCTGCTGGTGCTCGGCAACACGATCCGCCTCGCCGTGGAGGGTCGCCGGGAGGAGATCGAGGTCACCCGCCTGGTGGGCGCGTCCGATGCCTTCGTGCGCCGGCCCTTCCTGTACTCGGGGCTCTGGTACGGTATCGGCGGCGGCGCCGTCGCGGCGCTGCTCGTGGCCGCGGTGTTCGCCGCGCTGCGCGGCCCGGTAGCACAGCTGGCCGCGGCCTACGGCGCGGACTGGCGCCTGGCGGGCCTGGGGCTCATCGACGCCTTCGGGCTGGTGCTGGCCGGCGGGGCCCTGGGCCTCGTCGCTGCCTGGCTTGCCGTCGGCCGGCACCTGCGGCTTGATCCCGGGGAACTTCCAGGGAATTAGCACTCTAATACGCTGAGTGCTAAAATCGAGCACCAGTTTGGAGGGGAACCGCATGAGCACCCAGCTTCAGCCCATCGACCAGATGGTGCCGGGGGGCAACCTTGCCGCCTACGTGCAGGCCGTTGCCAGCATCCCGGTACTGAGCGCCGAGCGCGAGCAGGAGCTCGCCCGGCAGCTCCATTACCACAACGACGTGCAGGCGGCGCGCGAGCTGGTGATGTCCCATCTGCGCTTCGTGGTGCACATCGCCCGCAGCTACAGCGGCTACGGCCTGGCCGAGGCCGACCTGATCCAGGAAGGCAACGTCGGCCTCATGAAGGCCGTGAAGCGCTTCGACCCGGAAAAGGGCGTGCGCCTCGTGTCCTTCGCCGTGCACTGGATCAAGGCCGAGATCCACGAATACATCCTGCGCAACTGGCGCATCGTCAAGGTTGCCACCACCAAGGCCCAGCGCAAGCTGTTCTTCAACCTGCGCAGCGCCAAGAAGAGCCTGGCCTGGCTCACCGCCGACGAAGCCCAGGCCGTCGCCGATGACCTCGGCGTCAACGTGCAGGAAGTTCAGCGCATGGAAGGCCGGCTCTCGAGCCGCGACCTCGCCTTCGACGCGCCGGTGGACGGCGATGACGAGGACGGCTGGCAGGCGCCGCAGTACTATCTCGAGGATCGGGGCGGCGACCCGGCAGACGCCGTGGAGTCCGAGGACTGGCGCGCGCAGAGCGAAGGACGGCTGCAGGAAGCCCTGCGCAACCTCGACGAGCGCAGCCGCGACATCGTCGCCCGGCGCTGGCTCGCCGACGACAAGGCGACGCTGCACGAACTCGCCGCCGAGTACGGGGTCTCCGCCGAGCGCATCCGCCAGCTCGAGCAGGCGGCCATGAAGAAACTGCGGACCGCCATCGCCGCCTGACCCGTGGCCAAGCTCTTTCTCTCCCTCGGCGCGCTGGCCGGCCTGCTGGCCGTGGCTTTCGGTGCCTTCGGCGCCCACGCCCTGCGCGGGCGCCTCGACGACTACGCCCGCGGCGTGTTCGAGACCGCGGTGCAGTACCACTTCTACCACGCGCTGGCCCTCGCCCTGGTCGGCGTGCTGTTGCTGTCGCAGCCGGCGACGGCGCTGCTGAAGTCCAGCGGCTGGCTCTTCCTCATCGGCATCGCCGTCTTTTCCGGCAGCCTCTATCTCCTCGCCATCACCGGTATCAAGTGGCTCGGCGCCGTCACGCCCATCGGCGGCCTCGCCTTCATCGCCGGCTGGGGGTGCCTCGCTGCGGCCGCCTGGAAGCTGCTGCCCTGAAGGGCGGCGCAGGTCCGTGAGCGACGAGGCCCCGCGCGAGCACCGCCCGATCCGCAGCTTCGTGCTGCGCCACGGCCGCATGACCACGGCGCAGCGCCGGGCCTGGGAGGCCGGCTGGGAGCGTTTCGGTATCGACTTCACGGGCCGGCCGCTGGACTTCGATGCGCTCTTCGGCCGCCCCGGGCCGCGGGTGCTGGAGATCGGTTTCGGCATGGGGCACTCCCTGGCGGCGATGGCCGCCGCGGCGCCGGACAGCAACTTCCTCGGCATCGAGGTGCACCGCCCCGGCGTGGGCAAGCTCCTGCACCTGGTGCAGGAGCAGGGCCTGGCGAACGTGCGTGTCATGTGCCATGACGCCGTGGAGGTACTCCGCGACGGCATCGCGCCCGACAGCCTCGATACGCTGCAGGTCTTCTTCCCCGACCCCTGGCACAAGAAGCGGCACCACAAGCGCCGCCTCATCCAGCCACCCTTCGTAGAACTGGCCGCCTCGCGGCTGCGCCCCGGCGGCCGGCTGCACCTGGCCACGGACTGGGAGAACTACGCCGAGCAGATGCTCGAGGTGCTCTCCGCCTGCCCGCTGCTCGAGAACACGGCCCCCGGCACCGGCTACGCGCCGCGCCCGGCCCACCGGCCGCTCACCAAGTTCGAGCAGCGGGGCGAGCGCCTGGGTCACGGGGTGTGGGACCTGCTCTTCACGCGACTCACGCCCTAGTCCTCGAAAAACGCCCCGACCACGTCGTCGAGAAAGGCCAGCCCCAGCGGCGTGGTGCCGAGGTGCGCCGGGTCGTCCCGCAGCAGCCCCTTGCCCACCAGCGCCGCCACCGTGGCCGCGATCGCCGCATCGTCCAGCCCCGTCGCCTCGGCGAAGCGCGCGCGCGGCACGCCCTCGACCAGCCGCAGCGCACCCAGCATGAACTCGCCGGCGAGGTCCGCGGGCTCGAGGGTGCGTTCGCTGGCGGTAAAGCCCCCGGGCGCGGCATCGAGGTAGGCCTCCGGCTGGCGCCGCTTGGCATAGCGGCGCACGCGGCCGTCCGCGCCGGTGACCTTGCCGTGAGCGCCGGCGCCGATGGCGAGGTAGTCGCCGAAGGTCCAGTAGCCGAGGTTGTGCCGGCAGCGCCGGCCGGGCCGGCTCCAGGCCGAGACCTCGTAGCGCCCGTAGCCGGCGCTCTCCAGCCGCTTCGCGCCCTCGCTCTCCAGGTCGCCGAGGATGGCCTCGCCCGGCAGCACCGGCGGGCGGCGGTGGAAGACCGTGTTCGGCTCGATGGTCAGCTGGTACCAGGACAGGTGTTCCGGGCCCAGGGCGATGGCCGTGTCCAGATCCGCCAGGCCCGCGGCCACGTCCTGCCCGGGCAGGCCGTGCATGAGGTCGAGGTTGAGGTTGTCAAAGCCCGCCTGGCGGGCCGCGGCGACGGCCGCGAGGGCCTGGAGGCGGTCGTGCACGCGCCCCAGCCGGCCCAGGGCGTCGTCGTCGAAGCTCTGGATGCCGAGGGAGAGGCGGTTGACGCCCGCGCGGCGGAAAGCGGCGAACTTCGCCGACTCGGCGCTGCCGGGGTTGGCCTCCAGGGTGATCTCCGCATCCGCCGCCAGCGCCACGCGCTCGCGGATGCCCTGCAGCAGCCGCGCGATCGCCTCGGCCGAGAACAGGCTGGGGGTGCCGCCGCCGATGAACACGGTGTCCACCGGCCGCCCGCGCGCCGCGGCGGCCTCGCCGTCGAGGTCCATAAGCAGTGCGGTGACGTAGGCATCCTCGGGCAGCTGCTGCCGCCCGTGGGAGTTGAAGTCGCAGTAGGGGCACTTGCGCTCGCACCAGGGCAGGTGCACGTAGAGCCCCAGCGGTGGGCGGTTCACGGTGTGGCGTCGAGCCCCCGCAGGGCCTCCAGCAGCGCGGCGCTGGCGCGGGCGCGATGGCTCAGCCGGCTCTTCTCCGCGGGCGCTAGCTCGGCGGCGGTCACCGCCAGGCCCTCGGGCTCGAACAGCGGGTCGTAGCCGAAGCCGCCGTCGCCGCTTACCGCCTCGCGGATCCGGCCGGGCCAGCGGCCCTCGGCGATCACCGGGGTCGGGTCGTCGCCGCTTCTCAGGTAGACCAGGGCGCAGTGAAAATGGGCGCCGCGCTGCTCCGCCGGGACCCCGGCGAGGGCCTTGAGCAGCTTCGCGTTATTGGCCGCGTCACCCTGGTTCCCGGCATAGCGCGCCGAGTAGATCCCCGGCGCCCCGCCGAGCGCATCCACGGCGAGCCCCGAGTCGTCGGCGATCGCCGGCAGC
This sequence comes from Pseudohaliea sp., assembly GCF_054552115.1. NCBI lineage: Bacteria > Pseudomonadati > Pseudomonadota > Gammaproteobacteria > Cellvibrionales > Halieaceae > Pseudohaliea > Pseudohaliea sp. Next base: position 8,881 of record NZ_JBTOLW010000007.1, read on the forward strand.
CCGGTGTGCGCCGCCGCCGCCCGCGCCTTGAGGATGGCGTTCTCCACGAAGGACAGGCCCGTTTCCTCGACTTCCGGTACCCCGAACTCGTCCTGCGGCCGCAGGGTGACGCCGAGCGGCGCGAGGGTGCGGGCGAGCTCGGTGATCTTGCCGCGGTTGCCGCTGGCGACGACGATCTCGGTCATGCGGGCCTCGTGAGGTGGTAGATGGCAGTCTGGGCGAACAGGTTCGGCCAGGCCCGGGCCAGGCCCGGGCCGCCGGCGCCGACCATGTCGCGGGCGAGGATGCGCACGCCGAGCTCGGCGCAGAGCTGCTCGAAATCGCGCACGGTGCAGAAGTGGATATTCGGCGTGTCGTACCAGCGGTAGGGCATGAAGCGCGACACGGGCATGCGGCCGCGGGTCGCCAGGTGCACCCGGCAGCGCCAGTGGCCGAAGTTCGGGAAGGTGACGATGCCCTGGCGGCCGACGCGGAGCATCTCGGCGAGCACCCGGTCCGGGTAGTGCATGGCCTGCAGGGCGTGGGCGAGCACGACCGTGTCGAAGCTCCCGTCCGGGAAGTTGGCCAGGCCCCGGTCCAGGTCCTGCTGCACGATGTTGAGGCCGCGGCCGACGGCCCGGGTGATGTTGTCCTCGTCGATCTCGATGCCGGTGCCGGCGGTGCCGCGCGTCTCGCGCAGGAACGCGAGGAACTCGCCGTCCCCGCAGCCGAGGTCGAGGACCCGGGAGCCCGGGTCGATCCAGCGGGCGCTGTGGGTGAGGTCCTGGCGCATCAGCTCACCTCTACCTGCTGCAGGTAGGCGCGGAACAGCGCCAGGTAGCGCGGGATGGGCATGAGGAAGGCGTCGTGGCCCTCGTCGGCGGCGATCTCCGCGTAGCTGACCTCGCGGCGCGCGGCGATGAGCGCGTCGACGATCTCCCGGGAGCGCGCCGGCGGGAAGCGCCAGTCCGTGGAGAAGGAGAGCACGAGGAAGCGGCAACGGGCGTGCTCGAAGGCGGCCACCGGGTCGTCGCCGTACTCGCGGGCGAGGTCGAAATAGTCCAGCGCCTGGGTCATGAGGATGTAGGTATTGGCGTCGAAGCTGTCGGAGAAGCGCGAGCCCTGGTAGCGCAGGTAGCTCTGCACCTGGAACTCCACCGGCTCGTCGCCGCCGACCTCGAAGCTGCCGGAGCGCAGCTCGCGGCCGAATTTGCTCGCCATGGCGTCGTCGGACAGGTAGGTGATGTGGCCGACCATGCGCGCGAGGCCGAGGCCCCGGGCCGGCACCTTGCCGGCGCGCAGGTAGTGGCCATCCTCGAAATCCGGGTCGGACTGGATGGCCTGGCGCGCGACCTCGTTGAAGGCGAGGTTCTGCGCCGAGAGCTTCATGGCGGCGGCGATGACGACGCAGTGGCGCAGCCGTTCGGGGTAGAGCAGTGCCCAGCGCATGGCCTGCATGCCGCCGAGGCTGCCGCCGATCACGGCCGCCCAGCAGTCGATGCCGAGCGCGTCGGCCAGCCGGGCCTGGCTGTGCACCCAGTCGCGCACACGCAGCGCCGGGAAGTCCGGCCCCCAGGGCTGGCCCGTGGCCGGGTTGATGGAGGCCGGCCCGCTGGAGCCGTGGCAGCCGCCCAGGTTGTTCAGGGAGACGACGAAGAAGCGCTCCGTGTCGATGGGCTTGCCGGGACCGATGCATTCGTCCCACCAGCCCGGCTTGCGGTCCGCCTCGCTGTGCCGGCCGGCGGCGTGGTGGTGGCCGGAGAGCGCGTGGCAGACGAGGATCGCGTTGTCCCGGGCGGCATTGAGCTCGCCGTAGGTCTCGTAGATGAGGTCATAGGCGGGCAGCACCCGCCCGCTGGCGAGCGTCAGGGGCTCGTCGAAATGCAGGGTCCGCGGCGTGACCAGGCCGACGGAGCCGGCATCGGGATGCGTGGCCACCGCGGTGCCGTCACACACCCATGACCAGCGCCGGGTGCAGCCCCACGCCGGCTGCCATGTGGCGCAGGGCGATCTGCAGCACGTTGATCAGGATGAAGACCAGGATCGGCGAGAAGTCGAGGCCGCCCATGGGCGGCAGGATGCGCCGCACCGGCGCCATCACGGGCTCCGTGATCTGCCACAGGAGCAGCAGCGCCGGGTGGCGGCTGGTCGGCGCGACCCAGCTGATGATGATCATGGCGAGCAGGGCGAAGAAGTAGATGTTGATCAGCAGCCCGAGCACGCCGATCACCGACCAGGCGAGGATGAGGGTCGGCCCGACCATCCCGACCCCGTGGATGAGGAGCAGGGTGATGATGCCGAGGGCCTGCAGCACCACCGCGAGTACCAGCGAGGCGCTGTCGAAGCGGCCGAAGGCGTGGAAGAGACGCCGCGTGGGCCGCACCAGCGGGTTGGTCGCCCGGACCACGAATTGGCTGATCGGGTTGTAGAAATCCGCCCGGGCGAAGTGGAACAGGAAGCGCAGCAGCATGACCAGGAGGTACAGGCTGAGGGCCGTCTGGATCAGGTAGGCGAAGATCTCGTTGATGGCACTCATGGTTTTATATCCTTTACTGCTCAGCCCAGCTCGTCGGCCATTTCCTTCGAGCGGGCCAGGCACGCGGCCATGGCCCGGGCGACCGTCGCCTCCAGGCCGTCACCCCGGAAGCTCTCGATGGCGCGCTCGGTGGTACCGCCGGGGGAGCAGACGCGCCGGCGCAGCTCGGCGAGCTCCACGCCGCTCTCCGCCGCCATGCGCGCGGCGCCGAGGCAGGTCTGGGCGGTGAGGGCGGTGGCGGTTTCCCGGTCGAGCCCCAGGCGCTCGCCCTCCGCTGCCATGGCCTCCATGAAGAGGAAAAAATAGGCCGGGCCGCTGCCGGAGACGGCGGTCACGGCGTGCAGGTCGTCTTCCGCCTCCACCCAGCGCACCAGGCCCACGGCGGAGAGGATCTTGGTGGCATGGGCGCGCTGGGTCTCGTTCACGGCGCCCGTCGCGTAGAGGCCGCTGGCACCGGCGCCGAGGAGCGCCGGCGTATTCGGCATACAGCGGATGACCGGAACGCCGGGGCCGAGCCAGCGCTCGAGGCTGGCGACGGGGATGCCCGCGGCGATGGACAGGGCGACGCTGTTCCCGCCGGCCAGCGCCGGGGCGATGTCGCTGCAGACCTGCTCCATGACCTGCGGCTTCACGGCGAGGATGACGACATCGGCGCCTTCGACGGCGGCGCGGTTGTCGCTGCCGGTAGTCACCGGGGCCACCTCGCGCAGCCGCGCGAGGCTGTCCGGCGACGGGTCGCTGGCGCTTAGCCTGGCCGGCGGATGCCCCTGGGCCACGAGCCCGCCGATGATGCTGGCGGCCATGTTGCCGGCGCCGATGAAGGCTATGCGGATCTCTGCCACGGCTTGCATTCCGGTTTCTGGAGAAGCCCGCGAGTATACATGGCGCTCACGCCGTAAATCACCCGCGGTGGTTCAGGTGCCCCGGGGGCCGAAGATCGCCGTGCCGATGCGCACCAGGGTCGCGCCCTCGGCGATGGCCGCCTCGAGGTCGGCGGACATGCCCATGGACAGCGTGTCCAGCCCCGGCGCCTCCTCGTGAAGGTCGGCGTGAAGGTCGGCGTGAAGGTCGGCGAGGAGGGCGGCCAGGCGGGCGAACGGCTCGCGCTTCAGGGCCTCGTCCTCGAACGGCGCGGGGATCGCCATGAGGCCGCGCAGCTCCAGGCGGGGCAGCCCGGCCACGGCGGCGGCCAGGGCCGGCAGCGCGTCGGGCTCGACGCCGGCCTTGCTCGCCTCGCCGGAGATGTTCACCTGCAGGCAGACCCTGAGCGGCGGCAGCTCCGCCGGGCGCTGCTCCGAGAGGCGGCGGGCGATCTTCAGCCGGTCGACGCTGTGCACCCAGTCGAAGTGCGCGGCGATCGCCCGGGTCTTGTTGGACTGGACCGGCCCGATGAAATGCCAGTGGATGCCGTCGAGGTCACGGGTGGCGGCGATCTTGTCCTCGGCCTCCTGCAGGTAGTTCTCGCCGAAGTGGCGCAGGCCCGCCGCGTAGGCGGCGCGGACGGCCTCGGCCGGGTGCGTCTTGCTCACGGCGAGGACATGGACCGCCTTCGGATCGCGGCCGGCTTTTTCCGCCGCGGCCCTGACCCGCCCAGAGACCTCTGCTATATTGCCCGCAATGCAATCCGCGTCCATGGCTGCATGGTAGCTCAAGGCGCGTGCTGCGGCGACAACGGACGTGTCGAGGGGGACCGGAAGCATGGACATTACTGAACTCCTGGCGTTCAGCGCCAAGCAGGGCGCGTCGGACCTGCACCTCTCTGCCGGGCTGCCGCCCATGATCCGCGTCGACGGTGACGTCCGCCGCATCAACCTGCCGCCGCTCGAGCACAAGCAGGTCCACGAGCTGCTGTACGACATCATGAACGACAAGCAGCGGAAGGATTACGAGGAGTTCCTCGAGACCGACTTCTCCTTCGAGGTCCCCGGCGTCGCCCGCTTCCGGGTCAACGTCTTCAACCAGAACCGCGGCGCCGGCGGCGTCTTCCGGACCATTCCCTCCCGCGTCTGGACCATGGAGGACCTCGGCATGGGCCAGGTCTTCCGCGACGTGTGCATGATGCCCCGGGGCCTGGTGCTGGTGACCGGTCCCACCGGCTCGGGCAAATCGACTACGCTGGCGGCGATGATCGACTACATCAACGACAACAAGTACGAGCACATCCTCACCATCGAGGACCCGATCGAGTTCGTGCACGAGAGCCGCAAGTGCCTGGTCAACCAGCGCGAGGTGCACCGGGACACGCTCGGTTTCGCCGAGGCCCTGCGCTCGGCGCTGCGGGAGGACCCGGACATCATCCTGGTGGGCGAGATGCGCGACCTCGAGACGATCCGCCTCGCCCTCACCGCCGCCGAGACGGGCCACCTGGTCTTCGGCACGCTGCACACGACCTCTGCGGCCAAGACCATCGACCGGGTCATCGACGTGTTCCCGGCGGCCGAGAAATCCATGGTGCGCTCCATGCTCTCGGAATCGCTGCAGGCGGTGATCTCGCAGACGCTGCTCAAGCGCGTGGGCGGCGGCCGGGTGGCGGCGCACGAGATCATGCGGGCGACCTCGGCAATCCGCAACCTGATCCGCGAGGACAAGGTCGCGCAGATGTACTCGGCGATCCAGACCGGCCAGGCCGTGGGCATGCAGACCATGGACCAGTGCCTGAAGGAGCTGGTGACCAAGCGCGTGGTCTCCCGCGACCACGCCCGCGAGAAGGCGCGAATCCCCGAAGACTTCTAGAGAGGTCCCTGGCCATGCACGTTGAAGAGCTCATGCGCGAGGTCGTGGAGCGCAACGCATCCGATGGCTTCCTCACCGCCCGCGCCGCTCCGGCAGTCAAGGTCGATGGGCAGATCTACTCCCTGGACCTGCCGGCGCTGGACGAGCACAAGGTGCGCGACGTCGTGCTGGCCACCCTCTCCGACACGCAGAAATCGGATTTCCTGCGCACCCACGAGTGCAACTACGCGCTGCAGTCGGAGGAATACGGCCGCTTCCGCGCCAGCGCCTTCGTCCAGCGGGGCAGCTGCGGCCTCGTGATCCGGCGCATCCAGACGCGGATCCCGCGGGTGGATGAGCTGGGCCTGCCGCCGATCATCGAGGACCTGGCCATGACCAAGCGCGGCCTGGTGATGTTCGTGGGCGGCACCGGCACCGGCAAGTCCACCTCCCTCGCCGCCATGATCGGGCACCGCAACCGCAATTCCCGGGGCCATATCTTCACCGTGGAGGACCCGATCGAGTTCATCCACGACCACGCCGGCTGCCTGGTGACCCAGCGCGAGGTCGGCCTCGACACGGACTCCTTCGAGGTCGCCCTGCAGAACGCCCTGCGCCAGGCGCCGGACGTGATCCTCATCGGCGAGGTGCGCAGCGCCGAGACCATGTCCCACGCCCTGGCCTTCGCGGAAACGGGGCACCTGTGCCTGTGCACCCTGCACGCCAACAACGCCAACCAGGCCCTGGACCGCATCCTCAGCTTCTTTCCCTCCGAGCTGCACAACCAGGTTTGGATGGACCTGTCGCTGAACCTCAAGGCGATGATCGCGCAGCAGCTGCTGCCGCGGAAGGAAGGGCCCGGGCGGGTGCCGGTGATGGAGGTGCTGCTTAACTCCGCGCTCATCGCCGACCACATCCGCAACGGCCAGGTGCACGAGATCAAGGGGGTCATCTCCCGCTCCAACGAGCAGGGCATGATGACCCTGGACCAGTCCCTCCTCGCCGCCTACAAGGAGGGCTTCATCAGCAGCGAAGAGGCGATCCGCAGCGCCGACTCGGCGAACGACGTGCGCCTCGGCATCAAGCTCCACGACAAGGGCCAGCGCGGGGTCGCCAGCCGGGTGAACCTCACCGTCGACGACAGCTGAGGCTAGCCGCGGCCGTTCAGCCAGCTCTCCAGGATGAGGCTGGCGGCGAGGCTGTCCACCGGGTCCCGGCGGTAATCCCCGCGGTGGCCGCGCTCCCGGGCCTCGGCCTTGGCGGCGTGGCTGGTCAGCCGCTCGTCCACCAGCTCCACCGGTTTGCCGAAGCGCCCGTGCAGGCGCCGGGCGAAGCGCCGCGCCCGCACGCCGATCTCGCTCGGGGTGCCGTCCATGTTCAGGGGGTCGCCCACCAGCAGCAGCTCCGGCTGCCACTCCTCGAGAAGCGTCGCAACGGCGTTCCAGTCCGGCTGCCCTTCCTTCGCGCGCAGCACCGTCAGCGGCTCGCAGGTGCCGAGCACCGCGTTGCCCACGGCGACGCCGATCTGCGTGAGGCCGAAATCGAAGGCCAGCAGGGTGCGTACCTCCTTCATTGCCTCCCCCGCCGGCTTCAGGCGTGGCCCGCCTCGCTGCTGATGAGGTTCATGTCGATGCCGAGGCGCCCGGCGGCGGCCTGCAGCCGCTGCTCCGGCGGGGTGTGGAAGATGATCGCCGGGTCCGCCGGCATCGTGAGCCAGCTGTTGCGGCTGATCTCCTCCTCCAGCTGCCCGGCGGACCAGCCGGCGTAGCCGAGGGCGACCAGGTACTCGCCGGGCCCCTCGCCGGCGGCGATGGCGCGGAGGATGTCCTGGGAGGTGGTGAGCAGCAGCTCTTGCGTCACCTGCAGGGTGGCGTCCCAGGCCCTTGGCCCGGGACGGTGCAGGATGAAGCCGTGGTCCGTCTGCACCGGGCCGCCGGCCATCACGGGGATGTCGCTGAAGTCGCGGCGGGTCTCGATCTCGAGGTGGTCGAAGATCTCGTCGAGGTCGAGATCCAGCGGGCGGTTGATAACCAGGCCCATGGCACCCGCCTCGCCGTGCTCGCAGACGTAGGTCACGCTGTGCGCGAAGATGCCCTCATCGAGGCTGGGCATGGCGAGCAGGAAGTGATCCCGCAGGCATTGGCTGGAGTGTCGGGCGGTGGCCATGGAAACAGTGTGCCCCCAAAGCCCTGCGGGCCGCTACCCCCCGACCGGTGCAAAGTCCCAGGTGCGGATGATCTCCAGCTTGTCGGCCTTCTCGCGCAGTGCCGGCGGAAAGGGCGCGTAGGGCGCCGCCATGCGCACGATCTTCAGGGCGGCCTCGTCGAGGACTGCGTAGCCGGAGGAGTCGAGGAGGTCCACGGTCTCCAGGCTGCCGTCGCTCTGCAGCACCACGCGCATCCGCAGCGCGCCGTAGAGCCCGTAGCGCAGGGAGGCGCGGGGGTAGTAGGCGTTGCCGACGGTCTCCAGCCGCTCCCGCCAGGCCTGCAGGTAATCCGCCTCCACCGCGCTCTTGGCCGATACGGCGGTGAGCGTTTGCACCCGCGGCGCGGTCGAGCTCGCTTCCTCGCGGTCCTGCACCGAGGCCTCGAGGGCCGCCAGGCGGCGCTGCAGGGCGGCCAGCCGGTCCGACGGGTTGCCGCCGGCCGTGCTGCCGCTCTCGACCACCGCGCGCTGCTTGCTGCGCCGGGCCGTGAGCAGGGCCCGGGCCGTGTCGCCGCCCTCCCCCGTACCGCGGCTGGCCCGCTGCTCGGCCCGCTGCGTGGGCACCGGCAGGGCGGGCGCCGCCCGCGGCGCCCGGTCCTGTTCGGCCCGGTCGCCGCTGCCCTGCTGGTCGGCCTGGGCGAGGTGGCTGGCCTCCGGCGGCGCGGCGGCGGGCACCTGCACCAGGGTCACCTCCAGCTGCCGCGGGACGCTTTCGCGGGTGAGGGCGTTGAAGGTGAGGCCGAAGATCAGCAGCGCGTGAACGGCGGCAGCGGGCAGCAGCGCCAGGACCAGCCGGTCCCGGGGGGCTGCGGGTGCTGGTGCCGCCGCTGTGCCCGCCGCAAGCGCCACGGCGCTAGCCGCGCGCCGCCAGCTCCGCGGCGATGCAGTCCATGAGCTGGCCGCCGATATCCAGCTCGCAGGCCGCGTCGATCTCGCGGATACAGGTGGGGCTGGTGACGTTGATCTCCGTGAGGTAGTCGCCGATCACGTCCAGGCCCACGAAGAGCAGGCCCTTCTCCACCAGCGTCGGGGCCACCTGCGCGGCGATCCACTGGTCCCGCTCGGACAGCGGCTGCGCCCGCCCGGTACCGCCGGCGGCGAGGTTGCCCCGAGTCTCGCCCCGCGACGGCAGCCGCGCCAGGCAGTAGGGCACCGGCTCGCCCTTGATCACCAGGATGCGCTTGTCGCCCTCGCTGATCTCGGGAATGTAGCGCTGGGCCATGATCGTGCGCTCGCCGTGCTCCGTGAGCAGCTCGAGGATCACCGACAGGTTCGGGTCCCCTGGGCCCACGCGGAAGATAGAATCCCCGCCCATGCCGTCCAGCGGCTTGTAGATCACGTCGCCGTGCTCGTCGTAGAAGGCACGCAGCCGCGCCATGTCGCCGCTCACCAGCACCGGCGGGCAGCACTCCGGAAACTGGTTGGCGAACATCTTCTCGTTGCAGTCGCGCAGCGCCTGGCAGCGGTTCACCACCAGCGTACCCAGCCGCTCGGCCGCCTCGAGAATATAGGTGTTGTAGACAAACTCGTTGTCGAAGGGCGGGTCCTTGCGCATCAGGATCACGTCCAGCTCCGCCAGATCCCGGTCCTGCCCCTCGCCCAGGTCAAACCAGTGCGAAGAATCCCGGTGCACCGCCAGCGGCGCCATGAACGCCCGCGGCACCCCCTGCACCAGCGACAGGTGCGCAGGCTCCATGTACCACAGCTTCCAGCCGCGGTCCTGCACCGCCCAGAGCATGGCCAGGGTGCTGTCCTTCTTGTACGTAATGTCGGCGATGGGATCCATCACCACGCCTACGCTGATCGTCATGCGGGGGGCTGCCTAGTTGGGGTGGGGATAAGCTACGTGGTGGGGGGCGGGGGCGCAAGGGAGTGTGTGGTGGTTCTCATTACTAGGGTGGTCTGGTGCCAGTTGGATTGCGGGGGGTGGGTTTGGTGCCTAGGCTGGAATGGATTGATGGCGGTGTTTGTTGGCTTTGGCTGAAGGCACGCGCCCGCTTCCGCTGCTCGCATAGATAGACTGGAGTGGTCGCGTTGAATGCGGTTCTTATCTTGGCCGCTGCGTAACAGCCTGATATCAATAGAGAAAAACGTTCAAAAATGATTTCGGCGCGGAGATAGCAGGAACGGAGATAGGCGGAATGGTCCGTATACTTAGCTGTTATATGGCAAGAGCGTAGCCGGCCGTAGAGGATCAAGCATGCATATCCACAAAGTCACAGTCAGGAACTTCCGGCTTCTGGCCGACGTGGAGATGGTGCTGGAAGACCAAACCACTCTCGTGGTCGGCCGCAACAATAGCGGCAAGACATCGCTTTCGGAGGCCATCCGCCGGTTTCTCGTAGACCAGAACCCGAAATTCCAGATCGAGGACTTTTCGAATGTCTCGTATGACGGCTTTTGCGAAGCGCTCAAGGCCAAGAACGCAGGTGGGCAAGACGATGAGGTTCGCGCTCTGATTCCGAGCATCGAGCTGCGACTCTTGTTCCGATATGACCCCGAACAACCCGAGCTCGGCCCTCTTAGCGACTTCGTCATCGACCTCGACCCCGACTGCAACGAAGCGCTCGTCGTGGCGCGCTACGAGTTGCGTGACGGCGCCATCGAGTCGCTGTTCGCCGATCAGCCGGCCGGCGAGCTGACCGAGGAATACCGGCTGACCTTCTTCCAACTGCTCCGCGAGCGCGTGCCCGCGCTCTTCGTCGACAGCATCTGGGCCGAAGACCCCAACGACTCCACCAACCGCAAGCAAATGACCGCGAGTGCGCTCCGGTCCCTCTTGAAGACGGGTTTCGTGAACGCCCAACGCGGGCTCGACGACGACACGTCGAGAGACACCGACGTTCTGGCCAAAATCCTGGAAGGTCTCTTCACTGCCGCGAAATCGCCGACCGCCAATCAGGCCGATCAAGTCATCGCTGAAGCTTTGCAGGAGGCCGTGCGCGACGTTCAGCAAACGATCGAGGGCGGTTTCAAGGAAGAGCTGCGGAAGCTGATGCCGACCTTGCGCACGTTCGGCTATCCCGGCCTCGACGGTTCCGAGTTGGAGACGGAGACGACACTCGACGTGGAGCGCCTCCTTTCACGCCACACCAAGGTGAGATACGCAGGCCATCACGGTATTCTGTTACCGGAGTCCTATACCGGCCTCGGGATACGCAACCTCATCTTCATCCTGCTTCGGATCGTCAGCTTCTATCGCACCTTCCGGGCCGAACCGACCGCCCCCGGCGTCCACCTCGTGTTCATCGAGGAACCCGAGGCTCACCTGCATCCCCAGATGCAGGAAGTGTTCATCCGCCAAGTGTCGAAGATCGCTCAGCAGCTCAGCGACGAGGAGGGCGCTCCCTTGCCCTGGCCGGTTCAGTTCATCGTATCGACGCACTCATCCCACGTCGCCAATGCGGCCGGCTTCGAGGCGATCCGGTATTTCCTCCCGACCGCCGCTGACGGCGTTCGCCAGACCGCGATCAAGGACCTGCGCGAGGGGCTGCGTGAAACACCGGAAGATCACAGAACGTTTCTCCACCAATATCTGACGCTGACTCGCTGTGACCTATTCTTCGCCGACAAGGCCATATTGATCGAAGGCACCAGCGAGCGCCTGCTGCTACCGGTCATCATCGAAAAGCTGGAGCAAGCCGAGCCCGACGCGCCCAAGCTGTCCAGCCAATACATGACGACTATGGAAGTCGGCGGTGCCTACGCGCACATATTCTTCGACCTTCTCGACTTTCTAGAGCTGCGGACACTCATAATCACTGACCTCGACTCCGTCGCTGCCCCCGGCGAGGCCGCTTGTCCGGTGCATGAGGGAGCGGCCACGAGTAACGCCTGTCTCAACACTTGGTTCGGAGATGGCGACTGCTCGCCCGAGGCCCTTCTGGCGAAAGATGACGCGGCCAAGGTCAAGGAACTCCGGCGTATAGCCTTTCAACGGCCCGAGGCCGAAGGCGATCCGTGCGGCCGCACTTTCGAGGACGCGTTCATGCTGGCGAATCCGGCGATGTTTGATATCGAAGGCGCCACGCCCGACGAGCAGGCCCAGTGCGCGTGGGACAAGCTCGATAAGATCAAGAAGTCCCAATTCGCCCTCAAATACGCTATCGACGAAACTGGCTGGACCGCGCCCGGATATATCCTCGACGGATTGAGATGGCTGGCGGCTGGTGGCATTCCCGATGCGGACGCGGCGATCGTCCAGGCAGCCGCCGCCGACCTCCCCGGAGCAGCAGCGGCTCATGATGAGTGAGGTCGTGGAACAATTGAATCCGGCCGAAGAGGCCAGCCAAAAAGCCCTCGCTGAGGTGTATGGCTGCCTAGAGCGCAAAGAGAGCTTCCTCGTCGAAGCCGGCGCTGGCGCCGGAAAGACCTACACGCTCGTCAAGGCGCTCCACTTCCTCATGGGCCGCTATGAGCACATTCTGCCGCAGCGGCATCAGAATATCGCGTGCATCACCTTCACAAACGTGGCGAAGGACGAGATCGACGCTCGGACGGACCGGAGCCCGCTCATCTATTGCAATACTATCCACGCATTCTGCTGGTCGCTCATCAGCGGTTTCCAAAGACAACTCCGGGAGCAGCTGCCGCAGCTCCAGCACTGGCCCGACAGGATCGCCGAAGTTGGCGACCTCGGCGAGCGTGCCGTTGAGTACGAGCTTGGGCACAGAAGCATCAACGACCGACGTGTCTCCATCCATCACGACGACGTTCTTATCCTGACTATCGCTCTCATGGACAACGCCAAGTTCAGACGCATCCTGGCGGACAAATACCCGATCATATTGATCGACGAGTATCAGGATACTAACGCCGACTGGATCGACTCGATCAAGGCCCACTTCCTCGGGCAGCAGGGATCGCCACAATTCGGCTTCTTCGGCGACCACTGGCAGAAAATCTATGGCGACGGATGCGGAAAGATCGAGCATCCAAGCCTGACGGTCGTCGGCAAGCAGGCGAACTTCCGGTCGGTTTCGACGGTCGTCGAATGCCTGAACCGCATGAGGCCCGAACTGCCTCAATTCGTGGTCGATCCGAACGAGCAGGGCTGTATCCACATCTTTCATACGAACACTTGGGCAGGTGACCGTCAGATGGGCAGCCACTGGGGCGGAGATCTTCCTACCGAAGTCGCAGATCGGGCACTTCAGACCGTCCTCAATCGTCTTGGCGAAGACGGCTGGGACCTATCTCCCGAGACCACCAAGATCTTGATGCTCACCCATCGTGTGCTTGCCGGCAAGCAGGGATATCCCAGCATTCCAACTGTCTTCGCGTTCAACGAGTCCTTCAAGAACAAAGAGCATCCGCATATCGCCTTTTTCGCCGACGCTCTGGAGCCGGCCTGTGAGGCTTACCTCTCCAAGAAGTACGGGGAGATGTTCCGTACACTCGGTTCTAACGTGCCGGCGATCCGCGCTCAGGCGGACAAAAAGAAATGGTCCGAGGCCATGGACAAGCTCATTGAGTTGAGAGCCAGCGCTACGGTCGGCGACGTGGTGGATCATTTGCTTGCGGTGCGCCGACCGAGGGTCCCGGATGCCGTCGAGCGGCGCGAACGCGAATTGCGGGAGTTTGACCCGGAGGCCGGCGAAGACATGCCGCGAGCGCTGAAGGAGCTCGGCGACCTCCGGGCCGTCTCGTACCGGGAAATCGTCGCCCTGTGCCGCTACCTGTCGGGCCATTCTCCGTTCGAGACGAAGCACGGAGTCAAGGGTGCCGAGTTCGAAAACGTCCTCGTCGTCGTTGGCAGAGGCTGGAACAAGTATAACTTCAACGAAATGCTCGAATTGGCTAGGGACGCCGCACAGGTTCCCGCAAACAAACAGGCCGCGTTCGAGCGCAATCGGAATCTCTTTTACGTCACCTGCTCGAGGCCCAAGAGGCGATTGGCTGTTCTCTTCACACAACAGCTTTCCGCCGCAGCCATGCAGACAGTTGCCGGGTGGTTTGGTGATGCAAACGTTGAACCTCTCAGGCTATAGGCAATCCTGTGCCTTCATCGCCGAGAGTGCAGACGAGTTGCCAGTCGATAGGCAGTCTAGAGACGTTCAATTGCCACATAACAATAGCATGCAGCGGGCGGCGCTCCGCGCCGCCGCTGATAATGAGCGTTAAGTGGAATCGGCATGATTTTTAGGCTCATGACATTCTGTCTCACTGCCGCATTGCTAGTGCTCGCGAATTTGGCGGTAGCTCAGAGTGCAGCGTTAGAAGAATGTCAGCACTGGCAGGCTAAAATCGAGTACTACACGCAGCTGCGACGGGCCGGCGGTTCCGCTGCGCAGATGGAGAGATGGAAGCAGCAAAGAGCAGAGTATGAAGAGCAGTTTCGTGAAAACCGGTGCCTCAAATATGGAAGGCTTCTTCGTGGTTCCTCTTGAAAAATGATGGCACTGCGCTTCCTTCTATCGCGCAGTGCGCGCAACGCACCTGCGCTAAAGAAGGCATTGGTTAGGCCATGGAGCGTAACGAAAAAGCCGCTAAGCTCAAGGAACTCCGGCATAAATCTGGAGCTGGCCTGCTTGAGTGTAAGAAAGCACTTCGTCGATGTGGAGGCGATGAACGCCGTGCGTTGGCTGAGCTTCGTAAACGAGGCCATGAGCCCCCTGAGCCGGAGACAGAACCAGTCGAGTAACGAGAACGCATAAGCCCCTGACCAGAGGGCGCAACGAATCGTGAAAGTCCCCGCTAGGAACTCGTGACCACATCTGATCAATCACCACCCCTGAACCCCACCGCACCCCATGAGAAAATACTGTATGAAAATACAGCTTCCCACGAGGTGCCCCATGACCGCCGCCCTCCCCCAACCCGCCCTGCAAACCCTCGAAGACCAGATCACGGAACTCGCCGCCCATATCAACGCCGCCACCTGGCGTCTGCTCACGCTCATCCGTGAATACGACCTCCGCAGCGGCTGGAATTGCGGCGCCACCAAGTCCTGCGCGCACTGGCTGAACTGGAAGTGCGGCATCGCCATCGGTGCAGCGCGGGAGAAGGTGCGGGTGGCGCATGCGCTGGCCGAACTGCCGAAGGTCAGCGAGGCCTTTCGGCTCGGCAGCCTCAGCTATTCCAAGGTGCGGGCGATTACCCGGGTGGCCACGCCGGAGAACGAGGACTACTTCCTGATGATCGCCCGGCACGGGACGGCGGCGCACGTGGAGCGCCTGGTGCAGGCCTACCGGCGCGTGGGCCGGGACGAGGCGCAGGCGCAGCTGGAGAACCGCAGGTTCAGCTACTACATCGACGAGGATGGCAGCTACGTGATCCGCGGCCGGCTGACGCCCGAGCAGGGGGAGCGGCTGATGCTGGCGCTCGATGCGGCGGTGGATGCCATGCCGCGGGATGATGACCTGTGCCCGACCCAGCGGCGGGCGGATGCGCTGGAGCGGCTGGCGGACAGCTACCTGGCTGGCGGTGACGGCGACAGCACCGGTGGTGACCGCTATACGGTCCACGTGCATACCCGGGCGGCCGACCTGGAGGCGGCCACTATCGACGACGAAGACGTTTCCGCGGAAACGTCCCGGCGCGCCGCCTGCGACTGCGGGGTGGTGCACTGGCTGGAGAACGACCGCGGCCAGGCGCTCGATATCGGCCGCCGCGCCCGCAATATCACCCCGGCCCTGCGGCGGGCGCTGGAACACCGCGACGGCGGCTGCACCTTCCCGGGCTGTACCACCCGCCGTCACGTCGATGCCCACCACGTGGTGCACTGGGCCGATGGCGGTGAGACGAAGCTCGACAACCTGGTGCTGCTCTGCCGCCATCACCACCGGCTGGTGCACGAAGGCGGCTACGCCGTGGCGCTGCCGGCCTCCGGCAAGGCGCGCTTCCGCGATCCCCGTGGCAACTTGGTGCCCCCGGCGCCGGACACGCGTTCCCGCGGGAACGTGGTAGCCCTTCATCATCACCACGACCGGGAACAGCTCCCTATCAGCCCGGCGACGCTCCCGCCACACTGGCAGGGCGAGCGGATGGACCTGGGGATGGCGGTGGAAGCGTTGCTGAGGCGGGACGGCAGGTTGAACCCGGGGCAGAGCCCCTGAACGGTGGCCCCTCCGCAGAGCTGATGCTGCACTGTCACCCGGTTTTCGGGTAGCTTTCGGGTTCGTGTCGTGTTCGGTTGCCTGTTTCAAGGGCAGGATGACGGCACCTCGACGCCACGGGAAGCGCAATGATTGTTCGCAAGCTACGTCTTCGCAACGGCTGGTCGCAGGACCAACTGGCCGAGTTGGCCGATGTCTCTGTCCGCACGATTCAGCGGGTCGAGCGAGGCCACAAGCCGAGCCTGGAAACAGCCAATGCGCTGGCCGCGGTGTTCGGGGTGGATGTCACCACCTTCATGACGGAGCACGAAACCATGATCAGTACCGAACAGGAAAAAGCGGCGACGACCAGTGAGCACCTTGAGCCCGATGAGGCCGAAGCGCTTGAGTACGCGAAGGGCATCAAGGACTTTCTGAGCGGCGTCGCCGCCTATGTCATTCTCGCGGCGGTCTTTTTTGCCGTGAAAGGCTTCCATGAGCCGGTCCTCTACTGGGTTTTCGGCGGCGTCGGCCTCGCGCTGACCGTGCAGGGGCTGGTGTCCTTCGAGGTGATACGCCTGCCATTTCAAGACCTTGAACGCAGGCTGGTAGAGAAACGACTGGGCCGCAAGCTATAGGCTCGCTGCTTCGCGGCGGAGCAATCGCTTCGCGCTATCCGAACTCAGCCGCCGACTTCGTTCAGCATCGCCTTGTCGCGAGTCCCGGCGGCTGTCGAGGGCGAGGGAGAGGTGGGGCGTAACGGCCATGATTGCCAGGGCGGCCATGGCGCACTTGCTCGTGAACATCCCGGTCACCGTAGAGGGGGTGGGTCGATGCCGATGCCACTAGCAGCTGGCACTTTCGGGGACGAGAAATCGCAGCCGAGGATTAGTGTGAAAGCTCTAGTTTTCCCGACCACACTCAGGGATGAGAAAGGGTCGTTTCCAACGACGGCCGGGAGGTGGCAAATGGCTACTCAAATGTTCGATGGCCGGGGGTGGCGGCAGGAGCTGTTTGCCGCGCTGCTTCTTGCGCTGGTGCTCTGGCTGCAGATCGCGGCGCTGCCTCACCTTGGCTGACGCCGCCGGGCGGTTAGAATCGGGGTCCCTACCCACCGCAATACAGGGCGACAGCGATCCCGGTCCGGCATTCCTTAAGGCTACTTCGATGGGGTGTGCTCTCCCCGAGCACGCGCGCGGCCTTCCTGCGCTTTGCCTGCGTCGGCCTCACCATGGCGCTCATCGACATCGGCCTGCTCTACCTGCTCAAGGACAGGCCCGCCTTCAACGCCTACACCGCCCGCCTGGTGTCCTATCCCGCCGGGCTGACGGTCGGTTACTTTCTCAACCGCTACTTCACCTTCCATCACATCGACAATGTCCGCCATGTGCTCGATGAGCTGGCGCGGTTTTTCGCTGTGCACGCGGTAGGCGGTCTCCTCAACTTCGGCGTCTTTTCCCTCGTTGTCTATGCCGGTGAGGGCGCTGCGATCCCGTCGTCCTGGGCGGTGGCTATTCCGCTGGTCGGCGTCTGCCTGGGTGGCGTGGTGGGGATGTGCTTCAACTTCTTCGTGTCGCGGGAGCTGGTGTTCGATGGTTGAAGCGCGGTGGCCGCATTTGGTGAACTGATGGGCAGGACGCCATAGCGTCATGACGCTATAGTGATGTCTTGTCATCGATTTCCCCGGAGCCTCCCATGGGCAAGCCGCTCAAGCGCTCGACCATCTACTTCGACCCTGAGCTTCACCGGGCCTTGCGGCTGCGTGCAGCGCATGCAAACCGGAGCCTGTCGGAAATCGTCAACGACGCCGTTCGCGAGCTGCTGGCGGAAGACCAGGAAGACCTGGCCGCGTGTGATGACCGCGTAGCCGAGCCGGAGATCAGCTACCAGGACCTGCTGGATGACCTGAAGGCCCATGGCAAGATCTAGTGGGCTACGCGCTCTCCTTCAAAAAGTCCGTCGCGAGGGATTTGCGGGCGATTCCCCGGCGGGACGTACAGCGCATCCTCAAGCGTATCGAAGCGCTTCGAACCGACCCGCGGCCCGTCAACTGCGAAAAGCTGTCGGGCCAGGAGCGCTACCGGGTGCGGCAAGGCGTTTACCGGATCGTCTACGAGATCGTCGATGAGCGGTTGGTTGTCCTTGTCATCAAGGTCGCTCACCGCAAGCAGGTTTATCGAAAGACCTGACTAGAACCGCAGATCCCCCCAGCGCGCCTGCAGCGCGGCCAGCGCCGCCAGCGGCGCGGTCTCCGTGCGCAGCACGCGCGGGCCCAGGGCCAGGGTGCCGAAGCCGGCGGCCTGGGCGCGGGTGACTTCCTCTTCCTCCAGCCCGCCCTCGGGGCCGCAGAGCAGCGCGACGGCGCCGGCGTAGGCCGGCAGGTCGCGGGGCTCGGCGCGGGGGTCGAGGACGAGGCGCAGCGGGGCGTCGACGCTGTCGAGCCAGCTGGCCAGGGGCTGCGGCCCGGCGATGGCGGGCACCCGGTTGCGGCCGCACTGTTCGCAGGCGCTCTCGGCGATGCGCTGCCAGTGGCCCTGCTTCTTCTCGCGCCGGTCCGCCGGCAGGTTGAGGCCGCGGGCCGTGAGCAGCGGCGCGATGCGGGCGATGCCGAGTTCCGTGGCCTTCTGCACGACCAGGTCCACCCGGTCGCCGCGGGAGATGGCGATGCCGAGCTCCACGGCGAGGGGGGATTCGCGGTCGATGGCGCGCGGGGCGCCGCAGCGCACGGTGACGCTGCGCTTGTCGGCGGCGAGGAGTTCGCCGGGGTACTCGCTGCCGCTGCCGTCGAAGAGCACGAGCCGGTCGCCGGGCTGCATGCGCAGGGTGCGGGCAATGTGCCGCGCGGGTTCCGCCTCCAGCGCCACCTCGGCGCCCTCGGCGAGAGGCTGGCGGGTGAAGAAGCGCGGGCGGTCCACGGCGGGCGCTAGGCCGCCAGGCCCAGGTTCTCGCAGATCTGCCGGGTCGGCTCCACCTGGTTCATGGTGTAGAAGTGCAGCCCCGGGGCGCCCGAGTCGAGCAGCGTGCCGCAGAGCTGGGTGACCACCTCGATGCCGAACTGGCGAATGCTCTCCTGGTCGTCGCCGAAGCCCTCGATGCGCTGGCAGATCCAGCGCGGGATCTCGGCGCCGCAGTTGCGCGAGAAGCGGGCCAGGTTCTGGAAGTTGGTGATCGGCATGATGCCGGGGACGATGGGCGCCTCGATACCGATGGCGGCGCACTGGTCCAGGAAGTAGAAGTACGCCTCCGGGCTGTAGAAGTACTGGGTGATGCCGCTGTCGGCGCCGGCGTCGAACTTGCCCTTGAGGTAGCGGATGTCGCTCTGGTAGCTCTGCGCCTGCGGGTGGATCTCCGGGTAGGCGGCCACCTCGATGTGAAAGTGATCCCCGGTGCGCTCGCGGATGAAGGCCACCAGCTCGCTGGCGTAGACGATGGTCGCCCCGGCACCGTTGCCGGAGGGGATGTCGCCGCGCAGCGCCACGATGCGGTCGATGCCGCGCGCCCGGTAGCGCTCGAGCATGTCCGCGATGGTGGCCGCGTCGTCACCGCCGAAGCTCAGGTGCGGCGCCACGGTCAGGCCCCGGTCCGCCAGGGCCGTCACCGTGTCGAAGGTGCGGTCCCGGGTGGAGCCGCCCGCGCCGTAGGTGACCGAGAAAAACCCCGGCGCAAGCGCCTGCAGCGCCGGGGCCGTCTGCGCCAGGAGTTTTTCCCGCCCGGCGTCCGTCTTGGGCGGGAAGAACTCGAAGCTGATCTCGGGCTTCCGTGCCATGGGCGGTCCTCAGTACTTGTAGCTCTCGGGCTTGAAGGGGCCGTCTACGGTGACGTGGATGTAGCCGGCCTGTTCCTCGGTGAGCTTCGTGAGCACACCGCCGAAGCCCGCCACCATGTCCGCGGCCACTTCCTCGTCCAGCTTCTTCGGCAGCACCTCGACCTTCAACGCGGCTTCCTTGAGCGCCGGCTCGAGGTCCGCGAAGCGGCGCTCGTAGAGGTAGATCTGCGCCAGCACCTGGTTGGCGAAGGAGCCGTCCATGATGCGCGACGGGTGCCCGGTGGCGTTGCCCAGGTTCACCAGCCGGCCCTCGGCAAGGAGGATGAGGTAGTCGTTCTGCGCCTGGTCGCGGTAGATCTTGTGCACCTGCGGCTTGATCTCTTCCCACTCCCAGTTCTTGCGCATGTAGGCCGTGTCGATCTCGTTGTCGAAGTGGCCGATGTTGCAGACCACGGCGTTGCGCTTGAGGTTGCGCAGCATGGCGGCGTTGCAGACGTCGTAATTGCCGGTGGCGGTGACCAGCAGGTCGATGCTGCCGAGCAGGTCCGTATCGATGCAGGCGTCCGTGCCGTCGTTGACGCCGTCCTTGAAGGGGGAGACGACCTCGAAGCCGTCCATGCAGGCCTGCATGGCGCAGATCGGGTCCACCTCCGTGACGCGCACGATCATGCCTTCCTGGCGCAGCGACTGGGCGGAACCCTTGCCCACGTCGCCGTAGCCGATGACCAGGGCGCGCTTGCCGGAGAGCAGGTGGTCCGTGGCGCGCTTGATGGCGTCGTTGAGGCTGTGGCGGCAGCCGTACTTGTTGTCGTTCTTGCTCTTGGTGACGCTGTCGTTCACGTTCACCGCCGGCACCTTCAGCGTGCCGTCCTTGAGCATTTCCTGCAGCCGGTGCACGCCGGTGGTGGTCTCCTCGGTGATGCCGTGGACCTTCTCCAGCATCTCCGGATACTTGTCGTGCAGCATGGCGGTGAGATCGCCGCCGTCATCGAGGACCATGTTCGCGTCCCAGGGCTGGCCGTCCTTGAGGATGGTCTGCTCGATGCACCACTCGTACTCCTCCTCCGTCTCGCCCTTCCAGGCGAACACCGGCACGCCGGCGGCGGCGATGGCGGCAGCGGCATGGTCCTGGGTGGAGAAGATGTTGCAGGAGGACCAGCGCACCTCGGCGCCGAGGGCGACCAGGGTCTCGATGAGCACGCCGGTCTGGATGGTCATATGGATGCAGCCGAGGATCTTCGCACCCTTTAGGGGCTGCTTCGCGGCGTATTTCTCGCGCAGGGCCATCAGCGCCGGCATTTCCGTTTCGGCGATTTCCAGCTCCCGCCGGCCCCATTCCGCGAGGCTGATGTCGGCGACCTTGTAGTCCTGCTTCGTGTCCAGTTGTTCTGCGGTGCTCATGATGTGTTCCCTGCTTGATAAACGTGATCGTTGAAGTCGTGGCTGACGCCGGTACTACGCGTTGCGCAGCGCGTCGGCCTTGTCGGTCTGTTCCCAGGTGAATTTCGCATCCTCGCGGCCGAAGTGGCCGTAGGCGGCGGTGTCGCGGTAGATCGGGCGCTTCAGGTCGAGCATCTCGATGAGGCCCCTGGGCCTGAGGTCGAAGTGCTCGCGTACCAGCTGCACGATGCGCTCGTCGCTCACCGAGCCGGTGCCGAAGGTGTTCACGGAGATGGAGGTGGGCTCGGCCACGCCGATGGCGTAGGACACCTGGATCTCGCAGCGCTCGGCGAGGCCGGCGGCGACGATGTTCTTGGCCACGTAGCGGCCGGCGTAGGCCGCCGAGCGGTCCACCTTGGACGGGTCCTTGCCGGAGAAGGCGCCGCCGCCGTGCCGGGCCATGCCGCCATAGGTGTCGACGATGATCTTGCGCCCTGTGAGGCCGCAGTCGCCCACGGGGCCACCGATGATGAACTGCCCCGTGGGGTTGATGTGGTAGCGGGTGTCGGCGTGCAGCCACTCGGCGGGCAGTACTTCCTTGATGATCAGGTCCATGACCGCGTCGTGGATGTCGCCCTGGGGTATGTCCTCGTCATGCTGCGTGGACAGGACCACCGCGTCCACGGCGACGGGCTGGCCGTGCTCGTAGCGCAGGGTGACCTGGCTCTTGGCATCCGGGCGCAGCCAGGGCAGCGTGCCGTGCTTGCGCAGCGCCGCCTGGCGCTCCACCAGCCGGTGCGCGTAGTAGATGGGGGCGGGCATGAGCACGTCGGTCTCGTTGCTGGCGTAACCGAACATCAGGCCCTGGTCGCCGGCGCCCTGCTCCTTGTCCTCGCCCTCGTCCACGCCCATGGCGATGTCCCGGCTCTGCTTGCCGATGGCGTTGAGCACGGCGCAGGAGGCGCCGTCGAAGCCGACCTTCGAACTGGTGTAGCCGATGTCCGTGACCACGCCGCGGACCACGTCCTCGAGGTCGACGTAGGTGTTGGTGGTCACCTCGCCGGCGATCACCACCATGCCGGTCTTGACCAGCGTTTCCACCGCGACCCGCGCATCCACGTCGTCGGCGAGGATGGCATCGAGGATGGCGTCGGAGATCTGGTCCGCCATCTTGTCCGGGTGGCCCTCGGAAACCGATTCCGAGGTGAAGATCGAGTAGTCGCTCATGCTGTGTCCTTAAAAGAAAGTCCTTACTGAGTCGCGTGGCCGAAGAGGCGCACCTGGATCTGGAAACCGTTGCGCTGGGCGAGAAAGCTGCTGGCGAGATCGCCGAGCCCCGCCTCGACCGCCCAGGCCGTGAGTTGCTCCGGTTCGAAGCCGAGCCAGAGGTCGCCGCAGTTCTCCCGGGCCCAGCCCTGGTGATGGCGGCAGAGGTCCGTGACCGCGATGACGCCGCCGGGCGCGAGGTGCGCGGCGGCGTCCGCGAGCACCCGGGCCGGGTCCGGCGTGTGGTGCAGGACCATGTTGATGACGATGCAGTCCGCTTTGATGCCCGCGAGCGCGGGGCTGCCGGTGTCACCCAGGATGAAGTCGACATTGCCGAGGCCGCTGCCCGCCGCGGTGGCGCGGCTGGCGGCGAGCATCTCCACCGCGTTGTCCAGGGCTACCACGCGGGTGAAGCGCGGGGCGAGGCGGGCGAGGAAGCGGCCGTCGCCGGGGCCGATCTCCAGGGCCAGCGCGCGCCGCGCCAGCGGCGCCTCCTCGAGGAGCTCGGCCACGGTGTCGGCGTACTGCCCGTAGCTGGCGATGAGGTCCTGCTGCTCGCGGAACTTGTGTGCGTTCAGGCGGAAAAAGTCCCGGGAGTTCTTCTCCCGCGCCTGCTGCAGCTGCGCAAGGCCCTGTTCCATGGCCGGCGGCAGCGGCAGCGCGTCCAGCTCGGCGAGCAGCGCCGCCGCCACGGCGCCGCCGCCCGAGGGCGCCAGCAGGTCGCTGCGCCGGTAGAAAATGCTCGTGCCCTCGCGGCGGCTGGTGACCAGCCCGGCCCGGGCGAGCACCTTCAGGTGGTGGCTGAGCGCCGGCTGGCGCATGGCCAGCAGGTCGCACAGCTCGGAGACCGCCAGCGAGTCGTTGTGCAGGGCGCGCAGAACGCGCAGGCGCAGCGGGTCCGCGCAGGCCTTGCAGGCCGCGGCGAGGTCCGCGAGGGCGGCGTCCGGTTCGCCGCGGGCGGCGACCGGTGTCAGGGAAGCTGCACCGTGCATGACGCGGAGTCTAGCAGCCCTGACAACCTATATCAAAAAATTTCGATATAGGACTTTTTACGTTGTTCCCCGCACCCCGCTGGGCCAGAATGCCGGGCTTTTGACACGGGGACGACCCTATGCCCGCCCGATCCGACCTCGCGCGCTCCGACCTTGCCAATGCCATCCGTGCCCTCAGCATGGACGCCGTGCAGCAGGCCAGCAGCGGCCACCCCGGCGCGCCCATGGGCATGGCCGACATCGCGGAAGTGCTCTGGAACGATTTTCTTGCGCACAACCCGGCGAATCCCGCCTGGCCGAACCGGGACCGCTTCGTGCTTTCCAACGGGCATGGCTCCATGCTCATCTACAGCCTGCTCCATCTCACGGGCTATGACCTCCCCATCGAGGAGCTGAAGAATTTCCGCCAGCTGCACAGCCGCACGCCGGGCCACCCGGAGTACGGCTACACGCCGGGCGTCGAGACCACCACCGGCCCCCTGGGCCAGGGCCTGGCCAACGCCGTGGGCATGGCCATCGCCGAGAAGACCCTGGCGGCGCAGTTCAACCGCCCCGGGCACACGGTGGTCGACCACCACACCTACGTGTTTCTCGGTGACGGCTGCCTCATGGAGGGCATCTCCCATGAGAGCAGTTCCCTCGCCGGCACCCTGGGTCTCGGCAAGCTCATCGCCTTCTACGACGACAACGGCATCTCCATCGACGGCGAGGTGGAAGGCTGGTTCACCGACGACACCCCGGGCCGCTTCCGCGCCTACGGCTGGCAGGTGATCGAGGCCGTCGACGGCCACGACCCGGAGGCCGTGCGCGCGGCCATCGAGGCCGCCCGGGCCGAAGACGGTAAGCCGACGCTGATCTGCTGCCGCACGGTGATCGGCAAGGGCGCCCCCAACAAGGCGGGCAGCGAGTCCTGCCACGGCGCGCCCCTGGGCGCGGACGAGGTCGCCGCCACCCGCGAGGCCCTGGGCTGGACGCACCCGCCCTTCGAGATCCCGCAGGCCATCTACGACGGCTGGGACGCCCGCGCCGCCGGCGCCGAGCGCGAGGCCGCCTGGGACGCCGCGATGGCGGCCTATGCGGAAGCGCACCCGGGCCTGGCCGCCGAGCTGTCCCGGCGCCTGGCGGGCGAGCTGCCGGCGAACTTCGGCGAGCGCGCGGAGGCCTTCATCGCCGAGTGCCAGGAGGCCGGCGCCAGCGTCGCCAGCCGCAAGGCCTCGCAGCAGTGCCTCAATGCCTATGGCGCCCTGCTGCCCGAGTTTCTCGGCGGCTCCGCGGACCTCGCCGGCTCCAACCTCACGCTCTGGGACGGCAGCAAGGCGGTGACGGCGGACGACGCGGCGGGCAACTACCTCTATTACGGCGTGCGCGAGTTCGCCATGACGGCCATCGCCAACGGCCTCGCCCTGCACGGCGGCTTCATCCCGTACACGGCGACCTTCCTCATCTTCATGGAGTACGCGCGCAACGCCGTGCGCATGGCGGCGCTCATGGGGCAGCCGCAGATCCTCGTCTACACGCACGACTCCATCGGCCTCGGCGAGGACGGCCCCACGCACCAGCCCGTGGAGCAGCTCACCGCCCTGCGCGCCACGCCCAAGCTGCACACCTGGCGTCCCTGCGACACGGTGGAGACCGCCGTGGCCTGGCGCGCCGCCATCGAGCGCCGCGACGGCCCGACCGCGCTGGTGTGCTCCCGCCAGGGCCTGCCGCACCAGGCCCGCGACGACGCCCGGGTCGCGGCCATCCACCGCGGCGGCTATGTCCTTCGCGATTGTGACGGCTCTCCCGAAGCCATCATCATCGCCACCGGCTCCGAGGTCGCCCTCGCCGTGGGCGCTGCGGAGCGCCTGGCGGAGCAGGGCCGCGCCGTGCGTGTCGTGTCCCTGCCCTGCGCCGAGGTCTTCGAGCAGCAGGACGCGGCCTACCGCGAGTCGGTGCTGCCGAGCGACCTGCTTGCCCGGGTGGCGGTCGAGGCTGGCCACCGCGACTGGTGGTACAAGTACGTCGGCCTCGACGGGCGCATCGTCGCCATGGACAGCTTCGGCGAATCCGCCCCCGCCGCCGCGCTGTTCGAGGAGTACGGCTTCACTGTCGACAACGTGGTGGCGGCGGTGGACGAGGTCCTGCAGCTCTAGCAATGCTGCGCCTCGCCATCAACGGCTACGGCCGCATCGGGCGCAGCGTCCTCCGGGCCCTGCAGGAAAGCCCGCTGCGCGAGGCGCTCAAGGTGGTCGCGGTGAACGAGCTGGCGGACGCGGCGACGGTGGTCCACCTCACCCGCTACGACAGTACCCACGGGCGCTTTCCCGCCGAGGTCGCCCCCTGCGAGGTCGGCTTCAGCGTCGCGGGGGAGCCGATCGCGCTGCTCCGGGAGGAAGACCCGGCGCAGCTCGACTGGGGCCGCCACGGGGTCGACCTCGTGCTCGAATGTTCCGGCGCCTTCAGCGACCGCGCCACCGCCGGGCAGCACCTCGCCGCCGGGGCCGGCCGGCTGCTCTTCTCGCAGCCGGCGCAGGCGGATGTCGACGCCACCGTGGTCTACGGGGTCAACCACGACTGCCTCGAGGCTCGCCACCGCATCGTGTCGGCCGCGTCCTGCACCACCAACGGCATCGTGCCGGTCATCGCCGCCCTGGATGACGCCTTCGGCATCGAGGTGGGCACCATTACCACCATCCACTCGGCGATGAACGACCAGCCGGTGCTCGACGCCTATCACCATACGGACCTGCGCAAGACCCGCGCGGCCTCCCGCTCCATCATCCCCATCGATACGGGCCTCGCCCGCGGCATCGAGCGCATCCTGCCGGCGCTCGCCGGGCGCTTCAGCGCGCAGGCGCTGCGCGTGCCGACGCTCAATGTCTCGGCGATGGACCTCACGGTGCAGGTGCGCGCCCCGGTGGACGAGGCAGCGGTGAACGCCGCGCTCGCCGCGGCCGCGGCGGCGCGTTTCGACGGCGTCCTCGGCTATACGGAGGAGCCGCTGGCCTCCTGTGATTTCAACCATGATCCGCGCTCCAGTATCATCGATGCCAGCCAGACCCGGGTCAGCGGCAGCCACCTGGTGAAGGTACTGACCTGGTTCGACAACGAGTGGGGCTACGCCAACCGCATGCTCGACGTCGCCCACTACTGGAGCCGCACCGCCTAGGCCCCGCAACCCCCGAGGAGCCCGCCATGTCCCTCTCCGTCAAGCTCATGCAGGACTTCCCCCTCGCCGGCCGCACGCTGCTGATCCGCGAGGACCTCAATGTGCCCCTCAAGGACGGCAGGGTCGCCTCCGATGCGCGCATCCGGGCCGCGCTGCCGACCATCGAGCAGGCCCTGGCCGCCGGCGCGAAGGTGCTGCTCATGTCGCACCTGGGCCGGCCGACGGAGGGAGATTTCGACCCGGCGCTGTCCCTGGAGCCGGTGGCCGCGCACCTCGGCGAGCTGCTCGGCCGCCCCGTGCCGCTCATCCCCGACTGGCGCGGCGGCGTGGTGTTCGGTGACGGCGAGATCGCCATGCTCGAGAACGTGCGCTTCAACAGCGGCGAGAAGAAAGACGACGAGGCCCTGGCGCGGGCCTACGCCGGCCTCTGCGACCTGTTCGTGATGGATGCCTTCGGCACCGCGCACCGGGCCCAGGCCTCGACTCACGGGGTGGCCCGTTACGCCCCGGCGGCCTGCGCGGGCCCGCTGCTCGCCGCGGAGCTGTCGGCCCTGGAGCGGGCGCTGGCGGAACCGGCGCGGCCCATGGTCGCCATCGTCGGTGGTTCCAAGGTCTCCACCAAGCTCACGGTACTCGAGACCCTCGCCGACAAGGTCGACCAGCTGGTGGTCGGCGGCGGTATTGCCAACACCTTCCTTGCCGCGGCCGGGTTCCCGGTGGGCAAGTCCCTCTGCGAGCACGACCTCGCGCCCGCGGCGAAAGCTCTCATGGAGAAAACCGCCGTGCCCCTGCCCGAGGACGTGGTGGTCGCCAGTGAGTTCAGCGCCGAGGCCGAGGCCACGGTGAAGGCGGCTTCCGAAGTGGGCCCGGAGGACATGATCCTCGACATCGGCCCCCGCGCCGCCGAGGCCCTGGCGGCGCAGCTCGCCGATGCCGGCACGATCCTCTGGAACGGTCCCGTGGGTGTGTTTGAATTCGAGGCTTTCGCGGGCGGCACCCGCGCCCTGGCGGAGGCCATCGCCGCCAGCGATGCCTTCTCCCTGGCGGGCGGCGGTGACACGCTGGCGGCTATCGACCGGTTCGGCATCGCCGACCGGGTCTCCTACATCTCCACCGGCGGCGGCGCCTTCCTCGAGTACGTGGAGGGCAAGACGCTGCCGGCGGTGGCGGTGCTGGAAGAGCGCGCTAGAGATGGAGGGTCGTAGCGACCCCGTCGAAGAACATCTGCACGGCGATGATCACCAGGATCATCCCCATGAGCCGCTCCATGGCGATCAGCCCCCGGTTGCCGAGGGCTTTCAGCAGTAGCGGCGACGCCATGAGCAGCACGGCAGACACGGCCCAGGCGCCGACGAGGGCGGCGGTCCAGTCGAGCATCCGCGACGGGTCCGTGTGTACCATGAGCATGGCGATTGCCAGCGACGACGGGCCGGCCACGGCCGGAATGGCCAGCGGCACGATGAAGGGCTCCCCGTCCGGCGAGTCGCCGATCATCCCGTAGGGCGAGGGGAAGATCATGCGGATGGCGATCAGGAACAGGATGATCGCGCCGGCGATGCTGATCGACTCCTGCCTGAGGCCCATGAGATCGAGCGCCGTGCTCCCGCCCCAGAGGAACAGGAGCAGCACGCCCAGGGCCACCAGCAGCTCCCGGAAGATCACCCACTGGCGCCGCTTCGGGTCGACGTCCTTGAGCACGGACAGGAAGATGGGCACGTTGCCCAGCGGGTCCATGACCAGGAGCAGGGTGATGAAGGCGCTGAAGGCGGTATCCATGGTGCTACAATTGTCTCATGAAACGCCGGGGGGCACCGCCCCGGCAGGAGGCTGGCCATGCCCCGCTACACGCTCCTTGCGCTGTTGCTGCTCTTCCTCGCCGGCTGCACCTCGCAGCCACCGCCGCAGTTTTCGGCCGAAGCGCAGTTCGGCGCCGACGACCTGCTCGATGGCCGGCTCTTCGGCGTCGGCCCGGAGGAGGCGCCCGGGGACCCGGCCCTTCTCGCCGTCAACGACGACATGCGCGCCTTTCTCGCCGAGCGTGTACCGGCGCGTGCCAGTGACTCGCGCAAGGTCGATCTCATCCTGGAGGGCATCCTCGAGGGCGGCCTGAAGCTCGAGTACGACAACCTCCTCACCCTGCCCGCCAGCGAGGCCTTCTACCGCCGCGCCGGCAACTGCATGAGCTTCACCAACCTGTTCCTCGCCCTCGCCCGGGAGGCGGGGGTGCGCGCCAGCTACCAGGAGGTCATGGTGCCCCCGACCTGGACCGAGGGCGAGCACGCCTGGTTCTACAACCTGCATGTGAACGTCCTCGTGGACCTGCCGGGGGCGGAGCAGGTGGTCGACTTCAACATCGGCGACTACATGCGGGCCTACCCGCGGCGGCTGCTCAGCGACGAGGCCGGGGAGTCGCACTACCACAACAACCTGGGCGTGCACTACATGACGCACGACGACCCCGCCCGGGCTTTCCTGCACTTCCGCCGGGCGCTGGCGCTCCAGCCCGGTGCCGGCCACGTGTGGACCAACCTCGGCACGCTCTACCGGCGGCAGGGGGAGACCGCCCGGGCCGAGGCCGCGTTCCGGCATGCCATCGACCTCGACCGGGAGCCCGTTGCCATGAGCAACCTGGCGCGTCTCTATCGCGAGCAGGGTCTGCCCCGGCTGGCGGCGAACTACGCGCGGCAGGTGGAGCGCGTGCGCTCGAAGAATCCCTACTACCAGTACTACCGGGCAGAGCAGTCCTACGAGGCGGGCGCCTACCTCAAGGCGCAGCGGCATCTCGAGAAGGCGCTGCGGATGCAGGCGAAGGACCACCGCTTCCACCACCTCATGGCGATGATCTTGACCCAGCGGCGCCAGCCGCAGCTCGCGCGGCAGTTCCTGCGCCAGGCCGAGGCGCTGGCTGCGGATGCCGACAAGGCTCGCTACGGCAACAAGCTCGAACTCCTCGCCGGGAGCTAGCGCTCTGGTAGAATCGCGGGCCGCAACCATCGACGCAGGAACACCATGGCCCAAGCCCGCAAACGCCGCGCCGCCGCAATCCCGGCATCCCTGAAAGATGCCCTCTCCCTGCACCGGGCCGGCCGCCTCGGGGAGGCCGAGCGCGCCTACCGCGCCACCCTCGCGGCCCACCCGGCGCACCCGCAGGCCCTCCATGGCCTCGGCACGCTCTACTACCAGCTGGGCCGCCTTGAAGCGGCGCGGGACTGTCTCGCCGAGGCCGTTGCGCGAAAAGCCGGGCTGCACGGCGCCTGGTACGAGCTCGGCAACGTGCGCCGGGATCTCGGCGACGTGGCCGGCGCCGTCACGGGCTACCGCCGTGCCCTGCAGCACGCGCCGGACTTCGCCCCGGCCCACTGTGCCCTGGCCCGGCTGCGTGATGGCAGTGACACCGCCGCCGAGGCCGCGGAGGCGAAGGCCCTGCGCCAGGTATATGCCCGCAGCAAGGCTGGCTCCCTCGAGCGTCGCGATCTCGCCTGGGGCCTGGCCGCCGTCGCCGAGCGCGCGGGCGATGTAGAGGACACGCTTGCCCACCTCGCCGAGGCCCATGCCGTGGATGCGGCGCGCCAGCCCTTCGATGTGGCCGGCGCGAGCCGCTATTTCGATGCCCTGGCCGGGGCCCTGGACGCCGATACCATTGCCTCCCGAGCCGCAGACGGCGGCAGCGGCAGCGAGCTGCCGGTCTTCGTCTTCGGCCTGCCGCGCTCGGGCACGACCCTGGTGGAGCAGGTGCTGGACAGCCACAGCGCCGTCCATGGCGCCGGCGAACTGCGGCTCATCGGCGATCTCTGCGGCGACCTCGAGCGCCGCACGCGACAGCCCTTCAATGTCGCCTTCGCCCGGCTCTCGGCGGCGGACCGGCGCGGCATCGCCGGCACCTATCTCAAGGCCCTGCAGTCCCGGGCGCCGCTGGCGCGGCGGGTCGTCGACAAGATGCCGGCGAACTTCCTGGCCCTGCCGCTGCTCGCCTGCCTGTTCCCGAAGGCGCGCTTCATCCACTGCCGGCGCGATGCCCTGGCGAACTGCTGGTCCATCTACCGCACCCGTTTCGACGAACCGCACCGCTATGCGGGCAGCCCGGCGGACCTCGGCGCCTACTGGCGCCTCTACGACGACTACCTGGCGCGCATGGGTGAGCTGCTGGGGGACCGGCTGTATACCGTCAGCTACGAAGAGCTCGTCGCGAGTCCGGAGCCCGTGATCAACGCGTTCCTGGCGCACTGCGGCCTCGAGCCGGAGGCCGCCTGCCTTGCGCCCCAGGACAATCCGCGGCCCGTCACCACGGCGAGCACGCTGCAGGTCCGCCAGCCGATCCACGGCGATGCTGTTGCAGCGCATCGTCCCTTCACCGATGCCCTGCCCGCCCTGCGCGAGGCGCTGGAGGCGGGCCGATGAGCGACCTGCTCAAACAGGGCCTCGAGGCGCTGCGCGCCGGTGACGCCCCGGCGGCGGTTGCCGCGCTGGAACAGCTGACCGCCGGTGGCGAGGCTGACAGCTCGGCCTGGCTCGCCCTGGCCTTCGCGCGGGTCAACAGCGGCGACAGCGACGGCGCCCTGGCGGCCGTGGACCGGGCCCTGGAGAAAGACCCGCGGAACCTCCGCGCCCTGCTGTTCAAGGGCGACCACCTGGACCGGCTCGGCCGCTCGCGCAGCGCCATGGGTTTCTACCAGGCGGCGCTCGGCATCGCCGCGCAGCTCACGGAGGCGCCGCCCCGGGACGTGCAGGAGGGGCTGAAGCGGGCGGCTGCCAGCAGCGACCGCCTCGCCGATGCCTACGAGGCGCACCTGCGCGGCGCCCTCGAGGCAGCGGGTTTCCGGGACGACGTGGCGCCGCGCTTCGCGG
Organism: Pseudohaliea sp.; assembly: GCF_054552115.1. Classification (NCBI taxonomy): domain Bacteria; kingdom Pseudomonadati; phylum Pseudomonadota; class Gammaproteobacteria; order Cellvibrionales; family Halieaceae; genus Pseudohaliea; species Pseudohaliea sp. The sequence goes on from NZ_JBTOLW010000007.1 coordinate 39,749, forward strand.
AGTCCTTCGACATCCTCTGCGGCCGCAAGCCGGTGCAGTACCAGCAGCCCACGCGCTACCTCTTCCCCGGCCTGCCGCAGATCGCCTTCTACCCGCGGGAGACCTTCCCCTGGCTCGAGGAACTGGAGTCGCACACGGCGGCGATCCGCGCCGAGCTCGAGGCCCTGCTCGCCGGCGAGGAGCGCTTCCGCCCCTACCTGGAGCAGGACCCGCACTCGCCGCAGCTGAATGACAGCTCGAACGTGGGCAGCATGGACTGGAGCGCCTTCTACCTCTGGCGCGATGGCGCGCTGGTGGAAGAGAACGCCGCCCGCTGCCCGGCGACGGTGGCGGCCCTGGAGGGTGTCCCGGGCCCGGATGTCCCGGGGCAGACGCCCACGGCGCTGTTCTCCCGCCTGAAGGCGGGCACGCACATTCCGCCCCACAACGGCATGGTCAATACCCGGCTCATCTGCCACCTGCCGATCATCGTGCCGCCCGACTGTGGCGAGCTGCGGGTGGGGAACTACACGCGCCCCTGGGTCGAGGGTGAGGCCTTCGTGTTCGACGACAGCGTGGAGCACGAGGCCATCAACCGCTCGGAGCATGAGCGGGTCGTGCTGCTCTTCGATATCTGGCGACCGGAACTGACGGAAGACGAGCGCCACTGGGTGCGGACCTTGCTGCAGGCGGTAGATACCTTCAGCGACTGACCTTTTTTCCGCGCAGGATCCACGCGCCGTCCCGGGCCGGTTCGCCCAGCGCCAGGCGGGCCGGTTCGTCCACGGTGAGGCCGCCGGCGGCCAGGCGCTCGCGCCAGGCGGTGAGGGCGGTCTCGTCGAGGGCGGCGTCGAGCATGGATTGCATGCGCTCACGCCAGGCGGCCATGGCGGCCTCGACCTTCTCCGCCCAGGCGATGACCTCCGCCGGCTCGAAGGCGTTCATCTTCCGGTACATGTGGGCGATGTCGGCGTAGGTGCGGAAAACGAGCCCCCCGCCGATCTCCTTGCCGTGCTCCCTGATCACGCCCTCCATGGCCTGTACGCAGGGGGCCAGGTCGCGGTCCGCCTGTTCGAAGGCGTCGCGGGTGCCGCGGCCCTGGCGCAGGGCCAGGGCCTCCTCGATGAGGCGGATGAAGGCGGGTAGGACACCGCTGTCGTGGACACCCTCGAGGGCGTCGCGGTTGGTCCGGCATTCCTCCCAGATCGCGCCGTTCTTCAGGTGCATGAGAAAGGCGATGGAGCCGCCGGGACGCAGCACTCGGGCGGCCTCGTCGGCGGCTTCCAGCGGGGCGTACTCGATGCCGAACTGGCTGACCACGTGGTCGAAGAAGGCATCGGGCAGGGGAATGTCGTCTGCGCTGGCGCAGACGGCGGCCACGGCCGGGTGCTGCGCCGTGACCAGGTCGATGGCGGCCTCGCTCACGTCGAGGCAGGTGATGCGGAAGTGGCGCAGGTTGTTGCGGGCGACGGACTCGGCCAGGGCAGTGACGGCGCCGTGGCCGCAGCCGAGGTCCAGGAGGCGGGTGCGCCCGTCATCGGCGAACGCGCAGGACGTGAAGAACGCCAGCCAGTAGTCCCGGAGCGCGGGGTCGCGGGCCCCGATCTCGGGTACCACGCCGGCGCGCCGGGTCCGCTCCCAGTAGTCTTCCCAGGCCTGGGCGTCAGTGCTGTTCATGGGCTAAAGCATGCCTCCTTCGCATCGTGAGCACAAAAAAAAGGCCAACACGAGGTTGGCCTTTTCCTTGCCGGCGGGGCGCCCGGGGGCGCATCGCCGGTGTGGTTTCCAGCTTAGAACTGGAAGGTACCGCCGATGAAGTAGTAGCGGCCCAGCGCATCGTAGACGCCGGCGAAGGTGTTGCCGTTACCGAAGATGGACGGGCCAGCGTCGGTGAAGGGCGGATCTTCGTCGGTGACGTTCTGGATACCGGCGCGGAGCGTGATCATATCCGTGATGTCCCAGATACCGGACAGGTCCAGATAGTTCTGCTCGGGCAGGTTCCAGTTGTCGGCTGCGTCATCGATCTCGCTCATGTAGCGCCACTGGGCGGACAGGGTCACGGACCAGGGCGTCATCCAGGAGACGCGCAGGTTGTTCTGCCATTCGAAGGTCGGCGCACCGCAGGAGTCGCTCCAGATGCCCACGCAGTCTTCGATCGGCTCGCCGACGAATTCCTGCTGATCCCAGGTCGTCAGGTAGGTACCGATGTTGGCGAAGTTCACGCTACCCATGTCGCCCACACCCAGGGTGTAGTCGATGGTGTAGTCGAAACCTTCCGTGGCGAAGAAGCCGATGTTCTCGTCGACGGAGAGGACGTTGTCCTGGCCGATCCACAGCGTACCCGTGCCCGGGCCGCGGTTGACGCGGTCACAGAACTGCGCCTGGCCCGTCTCGAGGCAGCGGTCGATCGTCGTCGGCGAGGCGATACCGGCGATGGCGTCCTTCACTTCGATGTCGAAGTAGTCCACCGTGATGGTCAGGTCCTCTACGAAGGACGGCGACCAGATGACCCCGTAGGAGTAGGTATCGGACTCTTCCGGCTCGAGGTCCGGGTTACCACCCGTGATCTCGTTGTACTGGCCGGCCGGGGAGTCGGCGATGTTGCCGTACTGCGCCTGGGTGACGCCGGTGCGGGCACACTGCTCGAAGCTCGCCGTCGGGTTCGGGCCGGCACACTTGTCCTCGGCCATGTCGAACAGGCCGATCGACTGCGGGCGGAACAGCTCGCGGATGTTCGCTGCACGAACGGCGCGGTTGTAGCTCGCACGCAGCCGGATGTCCGGCGTGACGGACCAGGCCATGGCGACCTTGTAGGTGTCGGTGTCGATGTTGGTCGAGTAGTCCGAGTAGCGGTAGCCCAGGTCCAGGCTGACCTCTTCCGCGAACTGCTTGCCTTCAACGATCGGGATGTTGATCTCGGTGAAGAACTCCTGGACATCGAAGCCGCCGTTGACGCCGAGCGTCGGGCCGCCCTGGCCGGCACCGTCGCCGCTGGTGAAGCCCGTATCGGGTTCGTAGTTCAGGTTTTCCTCACGGTACTCGTAACCGAGGACCACGGAGACGCCGCTCTCTGCCGTCGGCAGAGCGATGCCGTACTCGCCGAGGTTACCGGTGACGTAGCCGAGCATGACCGTCTGGTCCGTGGTGCCGCGTGCGAAGAGCGGGGCGACCAGGTAATCGGTCATGTCAGACGTCACCGCACCCTCTTCAAAGATGTTCCACGGAACGCAGCCCGGGTCAACGCCGTTGAGGGCGGAGCGACACACCGTCTCGCCGGTGTCCGGATCGGTGACGGCGTCGAGCGCACGCCCGATGCGGGTAATCGACAGGTCGTTGTTGTAGGTCTGCTCGAGGCTGGTTTCCGCGTACTGGTAGGACGCCTCGTAGCTCCAGGCGTCGTTGATCTCGCCGCGCATGCCGAACACGCCACGGAAGGTGGTGTGGCGGATGTCGTTGTTGCGGAAGCCGCCCTCGACGTTACGACGGCCGACGAACACGTCCTGGAACTCGTTTTCCGTGAGGCCGTACTGGCCGCAGATCAGGTCGAACTGCTGCTCGGACAGGAACGGGTTGCCGCAGGACAGTTCGCTGGTCACGAAGAACGCACCGGAGGGAGCGATCTGCGCATTGGAGCGGTTGTCCATGAAGTTGAACTCGGTGAACACTTCCGCGTGCTCGTTGATCTGGTAACGACCGAACATGCCGGCGGTGTAGCGCTCGTCCGGACGCTGCAGGAAGTTGTCCGGGCCGAAGTTGTACAGCGGGCCGAAGGGGCGGAACTCGTTGCCTTCAACGCTGTAGTCGAAGCTGCCGGGACCGGTGTCGGAAAGCAGACCGAAGTCCGTGAAGCGGCCCCACGGCACCGTGGAGGAGCCACCGCAGGACGGGTCATTCTCATCGCCCCGGATGGCGCAGTTGGAGTAGTCGCGGTCACCCCAGCGGACTTCCTCGATGTTCCGGTAGGTCACGTAACCGGTGACGTTGCCGCGGCCGCCGTCGAGGTTGGCACCGATGATCAGGGACAGATCCTGGATGTCGCCGTCGCTGACGGAACCGTCGGGCGCAGTGAAGCCGGCTTCCCGGTTGATGCGCTGGGCCGTGCCGTTGTCGTTCTCGTGCTGGTAGCCCGAGTACTGGACGTCGAGCTGAACGCCTTCGAAGTCGTCGACCATGATGAAGTTCACAACGCCGGCAACAGCGTCGGAGCCGTAGGTCGAGGAGGCGCCGCCGGTGAGCACTTCGACGCGCTCGATGAGGGCAGCCGGGATGTTGTTGATGTCAGCGCCCTGGCCGCCGGCAAGCGGGGAGCCGATGGGCAGGCGGCGGCCGTTCATGAGTACCAGGGTGCGGTTCGCGCCGAGGTTACGCAGGTTGATGGTGGCCGTACCGGTGGCGCCGTTGGCCTGGTTGGCGTTGTTGCCCGGGTAGACCGAGGGCAGGTCGTTCAGGAGGTCTTCCACACGGGTGACACCCTGGAACTTGAACTGCTCGGAATCTACCTGGGTGACCGGGCTGGAGCTGATCAGGTTGGCTTTCTGGATACGGGAACCCGTAACCACCACTTCTTCGACCAGCGCCTCTTCCTGGGCGAGGGCCTGGCCGGGCAGAACCGCGGCGGCGCCCAGGCCCAGGGCAGCGGACACTGCCGTGGTCAGACGATGCTTTCTCAACATAGTTAAACCCCTGTTTGTCATGCAAGCATGCTTTGGATTACTTGCGGCACAAGCCACAGTGCGGGCAACTTTACACGTATGTGACACGGCGTGTGTCCCGCCCCCGGGTCTTTTTGTGACATATTCACAAGATTCCGGCGGAACTTGTAAAAGTACCGTTTTTTTCAAGCGCTTAGTCGGGGTTTCTCAGATGTGAACGCAGGCAACATGGCCGGTGAGGCTAGCGGATCCGGGTGACGCCCACGCGGCGGCCCGTGGCGACATGGGTCAGGCGCCAGAAGCCGAAGAAGTTCTTGTCGAGCACCACGTCGCGCTCGCTGCCGTTATAGGCAAAGCGGCCGTCCAGGCGCTGCTGCCAGACCTGGCCGTTGTCGAGGTGAAAGAGCGTGTTTCCGCTCCAGCCCTCGAAGGGTGCCCGCACCCGGGCCTTGATGCGGGCTTCCTGCTTCGCGTCCCGGACCTCGTCGCTGGTGTTGCGCAGCGTCTCGGCCTCGCCGGCTGTATAGCGCAGCAGCCAGCCGTCCAGGGCCTTGCGCTCGGCCTCGCTGAGCTTGTCGAGGCCCGCCGCCTCGTACTCCTCCGGGCTCATGAGCTTGCGGATGCCCGGGAAGTCCTCCGCCAGGGCGGGGGCAAGGCCGGCAACGGTCAGCACGAACAGCACGGCGAGGCGGCGCATCAGAACAGCACCCGGCTGCGGATGGTGGCCTCGATGTCGGCCAGCGCCCGGAGCGCCACGTCGGAGTACTCCGCGTCCACGTCGATGACCACGTAGCCGATGGCGTCGTTGGTCTGCAGGAACTGGGCGGACACGTTCACCCCGGTATCCGAGAACACCTGGTTGATGGCGCTCATGACGCCGGGCACGTTGTGGTGGATGTGCAGCAGCCGGTGGCAGCCGGCGTGCTCCGGCAGGGCCACCTCCGGAAAGTTCACGGAGGAGGTGGTGGTGCCGTTGTCGCTGTAGCGCGCCAGCTTCTCCGCCACCTCCATGCCGATGTTCTCCTGCGCCTCCATGGTGCTGCCGCCGATATGGGGCGTGAGGATGGCCTGGTCGAAGGCGCGCAGCGGCGAGACGAACTCGTCGCTGTTGGAGCGCGGCTCCACCGGGAAGACGTCGATGGCCGCCCCGGCCAGGTGGCCGCTCTCCAGGCGCCCGGCGAGGGCGTCGATGTCCACGACCGTGCCCCGGGAGGCGTTGATGAGAATGCTGCCCCGCGGCATCCGGTCGAGCTCGGCCCCGCCGATCATCCCGGCCGTGGACGGGGTCTCCGGCACGTGCAGGGAGACCACGTCCGACTGGGCGAGGAGGGAGTCCAGGCTGCCGAGCTGCCGGGCATTGCCCAGCGGCAGCTTGTTGACCACGTCGAAGAACTGCACTTTCATGCCGAGCCCCTCGGCGATGACGCCGAGCTGCATGCCGATGTTGCCGTAGCCGATGATGCCCAGGCGCTTGCCGCGGATCTCGTAGCTGTTCGCCGCGCTCTTCAGCCACTCGCCGCGGTGGGCGGCGGCGTTCTTGGCCGGGATGCCGCGCAGCAGCAGGATGGCCTCGGCGATCACCAGTTCGGCGACGCTGCGCGTATTGGAAAACGGCGCGTTGAAGACGGGGATGCCGCGCCGCGTGGCGGCGCCCAGGTCCACCTGGTTGGTGCCGATGCAGAAACAGCCCACCGCCACCAGCTTGCGCGCGTGCTCGAGGATCTCGTCGGTCAGCTGCGTGCGCGAGCGGATGCCCACGAAGTGGGCATCGGCGATGGCGGCCTTCAGCTCTTCCGGCGGCAGGGCCTTGGGGTGCCACTCGATGTTGTCGTAGCCGGCGGCGTTGAGTGCCTCGACGGCGGAGTCATGAATGCCCTCCAGCAGGAGGAACTTGATCTTGCGCTTCTGCAGCGAGGTCCTGCCCATGGTGTGTGGTGCCCTGATGAAGTGACTGGAACGCGGTAACCGGGGCCGCCGCTGGCCGGCGGGGCGCGGCATGATAGCATACGCGCCCTTCTTATATCGGCAGCAGCAGGGGCGGCAAGCGGGATGGCGGACGTGACTCCGTTGGCACAGGAACAGCGCTCGGCACTCGCGGAGATCGTCGGCCCCGACCGCGTGCTGGCCGGCCCGGAGGCGGCGGAGCAGTACGGCCGCGACTGGACCCGGGCCCATGCCCCGGCGCCCTGTGCCGTCGTGCTCCCCGGCAGCATCGCCGAGGTGCAGGCGGTGGTCCGCTACGCCCGCCGCGCGGGCCTGGCCATCGTTCCCAGCGGCGGCCGCACCGGCCTCTCGGCCGGCGCCGTCGCCGCCCGCGGTGAACTGGTGCTCGTGCTCGACCGCCTGAACAGCATCGAGGATTTCTCACCCGTCGACCGCACCGTGCGCTGCGGTGCGGGCGTCGTCACCGCCGACCTGCAGGCCTTCGCCGAGGACAAGGGGCTCTTCTATCCCGTGGACTTCGCCTCCGCGGGCTCCAGCCAGGTCGGCGGCAACGTCGCCACCAATGCCGGCGGCATCAAGGTCATCCGCCACGGCATGACCCGTGACTGGGTGGCCGGCGTCAAGCTGGTCACCGGCACCGGCGAGCTCCTGGACCTGAACCGCGGCCTGATCAAGAACAACGCGGGCTACGACCTGCGCCACCTCGTCATCGGCTCCGAGGGCACCCTCGGTGTGATCGTCGAGGTCACCGTCGCCCTTGCCGACCCGCCCGGCGACCTCGCCGTGATGGTCCTCGGCGTGCCGGACATGGCGGCGATCATGGACGTGCTGCACCGCGCCCGCGGCCGCCTGCAGCTGCACGCCTTCGAGTTCTTCTCCGAAGACGCCCTGGCCCGGGTGGTCGAACACCAGGGCCTTCAGCGCCCCTTCGAGACGGAAGCGCCCTTTTATGCCCTCCTCGAGTTCGCCCAGCCGGACGAGGCCGCCCTCGATGCCGCCATGGCGGTCTTCGAGGAAACGGTGGAACAGGGCTGGGTCCTCGATGGCGCCGTCAGCCAGAGCGTCGCCCAGGCGCAGTCCCTGTGGCGCCTGCGCGAGGACATCTCCGAGACCATCTCGCGCTGGACACCCTACAAGAACGATATCTCCACCCGCGTCTCCGATGTGCCCGGTTTCCTCGCCGAGGTCGACCGGGTCGTCACGGAGCACTACCCCGATTTCCAGATCATCTGGTTCGGCCACATCGGCGACGGCAATGTGCACCTCAATGTCCTGAAGCCCGACGAGCTGCCCATGGACGAGTTCCAGGCCCGCTGCGGCGAGGTCAGCCGCTGGGTTTTCGAGATCGTGAAGCGCCACGGCGGCAGCGTCTCCGCCGAGCACGGTGTCGGGCTCCTGAAGAAGGACTACCTCGGCTACAGCCGCTCCGGGGCGGAGATCGAGATCATGCGCGGCATCAAGCGCGTCTTCGACCCGGACGGCATCATGAACCCCGGGAAGATCTTCGACCTGTAATTACAGCACCGCATTCATTGGCGGCAGTCTGAGTCCTGAGAACTCGAGACATGCCGGCGACGCGGGTGCCCGTAGCACGGCCCGTCGCCCGGAAAAGGCCTGCGGGACACGCCGGTTCGCCATCCATGGCGGCTCGGGCTCGGCATCCATGCCTCGCACGGTCCCGCAGGCCTTCTCCGGGCCACGGGCCTGCCGCTGTGCCAACGAACGGCGCTGCCGAGATCTCGTACTGGCACTGGCACTGGCTTCAGGCGTCAGGGGTCAGGCTCCAGACGTCAGGCGGCAGGTGCAGCTATTCCCCCTGCGGGACGTGCGCGGCCATGGACGGCCGCGCCCGAGCTGCCATGGATGGCGCTTTTGCGGTCCCGCAGGGGGAATAGCTGCAGCTGACGCCGAACTACGAAGCACCCCCAGCCCGAACTACGAAGCACCCCAGGAACAGCTAGTCCACCTGCCCGAGGTACAGCTGGTAAGCGGGGTTCTCCGACTCGTCCCAGAACGGGTAGCCGATGGCGTCGAGGGTCTTGTGGACCTCGCGTTCCTCGCCCTTCGGCGCCTGGATACCGACCAGGATGCGGCCGTAGGCGGCGCCGTGGTTGCGGTAGTGGAAGGTCGAGATGTTCCAGCGCTGGCCGAGACCCGAGAGAAACCGGAGCAGGGCGCCGGGCCGCTCCGGGAACTCGACGCGGTAGATCGTCTCCCGGCCCATGTCGGCCGGTGCGCGGCCGCCGACCATGTAGCGGATGTGCAGCTTGGCCATCTCGTTGTCCGTGAGATCCTGGGCCTCGTAGCCCTCCGCCGTCAGCTTCGCGAGCACCCCGGCGAGATCGTCACCGCCCGGCGTCACCGTCAGGCCCACGAACACCCGGGCCGAGTTCGGGCTCGCGTAGCGGTAGTTGAACTCCGTGATGTTGCGCTTGCCGAGGGCGCTGCAGAAGGCGCGGAAACTGCCCGGGCGCTCCGGGATCGTCACCGAGATGATCGCCTCCCGGTGCTCGCCGATCTCCGTGCGCTCCGAGATATAGCGCAGCCGGTCGAAGTTCGTGTTCGCCCCGGAGAGGATGGCGAGGAGCTGCTGGCCCGTCACGCCGCGCTCCTCCACGTACTTCTTCAGCCCGGCGAGGGCCAGGGCGCCGGCGGGTTCGGCGATACCGCGGGTGTCCTCGAAAATGTCCTTGATCGCCGCGCACATCTCGTCGGCGGAGGCCGTGATCACCTCGTCCACCGTGTCGCGGATCACCCGGAAGGTCTCCTTGCCCACCTGGGCGACCGCGCAGCCGTCGGCGAACAGGCCCACCTCCTTCAGCCGGGCCCGCCGGCCCTTCTCCAGGGCGAGCTTCAGGCAGGCCGCGTCCTCGGGCTCGACGCCGATGATGCGGGTCTTCGGCCAGACATAGCGGACGTAGGCGGCGACGCCGGCGAGGAGGCCGCCGCCGCCGACCGGGACGAAGAGGGCGTCCAGGGGCTCCTGGTGCTGGCGCACGATCTCCATGCCCACGGTCCCCTGGCCGGCGATCACGTCCGGGTCGTCGAAGGGGTGGACGAAGGTCATGCCCTGCTCCGCCACCAGCTTCTGCGCATGGGCATAGGCCTCGTCGAAGGCGTCCCCCTGCAGAACGACCTTCGCGCCGCGGTTGCGCACCGCGTCCACCTTGATCTGCGGCGTTGTCCGGGGCATCACGATCACGGCGCGCACCCCCATGCGCTGCGCCGCCATGGCGAGGCCCTGCGCATGGTTGCCGGCGGAGGCGGCGACCACGCCGCGGGCGCGCTGTTCGTCACTCAGGCGGTACATCTTGTTGTGGGCGCCGCGCAGCTTGAAGGAGAACACCGGCTGCAGGTCCTCGCGCTTCAGCCAGACGTGGTTGTCGAGGCGCGCAGAGAGTAGCCGCGCCTCGTCCACCGGCGTTTCCCGCGCGACGTCGTAGACCTTGGCGTCGAGGATGCGCTTGATGTAGCTCTGGGGCATGCGGTCACCGCTTCAGGGAGGGCCTGGAAAAGTGCCCGCATGGTAAAGCAGCGGCCGCAGCAATGCAGCCCGGGGCGTCCGCGGTACACTAGCGCCCGGGCAACAGCGGGGAGATTCCATGCACCAGGATAAGAAGGACCAGGATAAGAAGGGCCAGGACAGCAAGAAGCAGGCCGTCGCGGATGCGGCGCTGGCGTACCTCCGGCCGAAGCTGGAGAACGACACCATCGTCGGCATCGGCACCGGCTCGACGGCCAACCGCTTTATCGACGGCCTCGCCGCCGTGAAGGGCAGCATCGGTGGCACCGTCGCCAGTTCCGAGGCCTCCGCGGAGCGGCTGCGCGGTCACGGCATCCCGGTCTACGACCTCAACAGCGTGGACCGGGTCGCGTTCTACGTGGACGGTGCCGACGAGGCCAACGAGCAGCTGCAGCTGGTCAAGGGTGGCGGCGGTGCGCTGACGCGGGAAAAGATCGTGGCCGCGGTGGCGGAGGAGTTCCTGTGCATCGCCGACGACAGCAAGCTGGTGCGCATCCTCGGCGATTTTCCGCTACCGGTGGAGGTGATCCCCATGGCCCGCGGCCACGTCGCCCGGGAGCTGGTCCGCCTCGGCGGCGACCCGGTCTACCGGGAGGGCGTGGTGACCGACAACGGCAACATCATCCTCGATGTCTACCACTTTCCCGTCGCCCAGCCGGTGGCGATGGAGGAGACGCTGAACAACATCACCGGGGTGGTGTGCAATGGCCTCTTCGCCCGGCGGCCCGCAGACCGGCTGTTCCTGGCGGGCGATGAAGGTGTTCGGGAACTGCGCCGCGAACCGGCGGGTGGCTAGAAAAAACTCTCTGCAACGGGTTGACGTGTTGCATTCTGCATTATTCCCGGTATGCTCTGTGAAAAAGTCACAAAGCTGACCGCGAAAAATACTGGACAATGCCGTGAAGGGCGCCGGCAAGGCAGCCAGAAGCGGCAGCACACGGAAACGCCTGAAGATGAGAGTGACCGATGAAGAACCGGCCTGACACCATGCTAGTGCTCCTCGCTGCCTTCGTCCTGGGGGTCGTGGTGACCCTGCTGTTGCCCGCCTCTTCGAGCCGCACCGTCGCGGCGCCCGAGTCCCCGCTGCAGGCGGGCCTGCTGCTCGAGCGCTAGGCGGGCGCCGCTGCCGGGCGCCACCCCGTCTCCGTCAGCACGCCGTCCAGGGGCACATCCCAGGGTTCCTGCGGCAGCGTCTCCACCCCCTGTTCCCCGTAGGCGACCCCCACGAGCAGCCCCGGTCGGGCTGTCGCCAGGGTCCGGTCGTAGTAGCCCGCACCCATCCCCAGCCGCACGCCGGCCGCGGTGAAACCCACCAGGGGCAGGCAGAGCAGGTCCAGCTTCTCCACGGGGAGCGGCGCGCCCGCCGCCGGTTCGCCGATCCCGTAGCGGTTCGGCACCAGGGGGTCGCCGGGTGTCCAGCGGTGGAAGGTGAGCGCCCGGTCGTCGCCGACGCGCGGCAGGTAGGCCAGCAGGCCGGCGGCCGTTGCCGCCGCCAGCAGCGGGGCCGGGTCCAGTTCGCCGTCGGCCGCCACGTAGGCGGCGATGCGGGCGCCGGGGCGCCAGCCCGGCAGCGCTGGGGCGTGGCCCGCGAGTTGACGCGCCGCAGCCGCGCGCGCCTGCGGCGCCAGTGCCCGGCGCGCCGCGCGGAGCTGTAGGCGCAGGGCCGCCTTGGCGGTGCGGGCATCGTGCTCGGCGTCGGTCGTCATGACGGTTGCGGCAGGGGGTTGAGGCAACATTGAGGCAGAAGAGAAGTAGGTTCCCGGCGTACCGCTGACAGGTCGGCCCTTGAACCCGATGGCTCAAGGTGGAGGCCGCCGCATCGCATCAGGCTTCCCGGTACAGGCCGGACTTGCACAACAGCGATTTTGGTGGCCCCCGGTAACACAGTTATCGGCTCGAGGACTGATAGTCTGGCGCATACGCCAGGTAACCAGCCTTTATTATAGCGCAGGGGGCGCCCCGGGCCGAGCGGGGTGGCGGAATTCAGCTGATCTCGATCTGCCGGAGCTGGTGGAGGGCTTCATCCAGCTTGCGGTTGAGCCCCCGGAAGGCGCTGTCCACGCTGCCATCGTCGGGCAGCCGGTCCACGGCTTCCTCGCCCCGTTCCGCCCGCAGCAGGTCGTAGCTGATATTGAGGGCCGCCATCACGGCGATGCGTTCGAGGCCGATCACCTTGCCGGTGTCGCGGATCGCACGCATCTGCTCGTCAAGGTAGCCGGCGGCGGCCGCGAGGTCGGCTGCCTGGTCCTCGGGGCAGGCGACCTGGTAGTCCTTGTCGAGGATCGTGACCGAGACGGTGTGGGGCGCCATGGGTCTACTCCAGGTCGCGAAGGCGGGCGAGCGTGGCTTCCACCCGCGTCCGTGCGAGGTCGTTCTTCTCGATGAGTTCCCGGCGCTCCTGGCGCCAGCCCAGGTTCTCCGCTTTCAGCTGGCGGTTCTCGCGATTGAGCTCCGCGCACAACTCGATGAGCTGGTCGATCTTGTTTTCCAGCAGCTTGAGCGCATCGTCCGCCATATCGTCAGGTATTGCCGCTACACTTGGCATTCCGCGAGGTCTCCCGCACTATAGACCCCGCATCCCGAGGAGGTCAACGGCGTAAATGCCAGTCAATTCAACCATCTGCCGCGCTTTTTGCAGGCAACCTCATAGGCAGCCTCACAGGCAGCTTCGCAGGCAGGCCGCATGATCGGGCTGTTCGATCCGGCGCCCGGCGAGGCCGGTGACCTGCCCGCCTTCGACGAGGTGGCCGACCACCTGGTCGAGCAGGGCGTCTCCCAGTCCCCGTCGGAACTGCACGGCTGCCTCGCCGGGCTGCTGGCCGGCGGTGCCGACCCGTCCCCGGAAGCGGGGCTCGCCGGTGTCGGTTCCGCCCTGGGCTTCGACCCGCACGGCGAACTCGCCGACGGGCTGCAGCGCTTCTACGTCGGCACGGCCCGGCTGCTGACCGACGAGGCGCTGCGCTTCCAGCCGCTGCTGCCCGATGACGACAGCGACCTCGGCGAGCGGACCGTGGCGCTCGCGGACTGGTGCCGGGGGTTCCTTTCGGGCTTCGCCCAGGCCCGGGTGAGCAGCCGCAGCACGGATGCCGCGGTCGCGGCGGACAGCGCCGAGGCGCTCAAGGACTTCGCGGCGATCGCCCAGGCCGGCGGTGGCGACGACACCGATGACGAGGCGGAGCAGGCCTATGCGGACCTGGTCGAGTACCTGCGTTTCGCGGCCATGAACATCATCCTCGACAGCCTGCGCCAGGCCGCGGAAGCCCCGCCGGTCTCCCCGCCCGCCGGCAGCACGGTGCACTGAGCGCGCCATGGCGCAGGTGCGGGGCATCGGCAAGCGCGAGTTCGCGCGCAGGCGGCGCAACCTCATGGCGCTCATGGAGCCGAACAGCATTGCCATCGTTCCCTCGGCGCGGCAGCAGTACCGCAACCGCGACACCGAGTACCCCTTCCGCCAGGACAGCGACTTCCTCTACCTGACGGGCTTCCAGGAGCCCGATGCCGTGCTCGTCCTGGTGCCGGGGCGCCGCCACGGCCAGGTCGTCCTCTTCTGCCGTGACCGGGACCCGGGGCGGGAACTCTGGGACGGCTACCGCGCCGGCCCCGAGGTGGCCGTCGAGCGCTACGGCGCCGACGACGCCTTCCCCGTCGGCGATATCGACGACATTCTTCCCGGCCTCATCGAGGGCCGGGAGCGGGTCTACTACTCCATGGGCCGCAACCGCGGCTTCGATGCCCGGCTCATGGGCTGGGTCAACAGCATCCGCGAGCGCGAGGCCAGCGGGGCCGTGCCGCCGGGGGAGTTCACGGACCTCGACCACATGCTTCACGAGCTGCGGCTGGTCAAGAGTGCCGGCGAACTCCGCGTCATGCGCCGCGCGGCCCAGGTCACCGCCGACGCGCACTGCACCGCCATGCGCGCCTGCCGCCCCGGCCTCTACGAGTACCAGCTGGAGGCGGAGCTCGCCTATGCCTACGCCCGCGGCGGGGCGCGCTTCCCGGCCTACCCCGCCATCGTCGGCGGCGGCGCCAACGGCTGCATCCTCCACTACGTCGAGAACAGCGAGCGGCTCCGCGACGGTGATCTCGTGCTCATCGACGCCGGCTGCGAGTACCACGGCTACGCGGCGGATGTCACCCGCACCTTCCCGGTGAACGGCCGTTTCAGCGCCGCCCAGCGCGCGCTCTACGAGGTGGTGCAGGCGGCCCATGCCGCCGGCATCGCCGCCTCGCGGGCCGGCAATCACTGGAACCAGCCCCACGACGCGACCGTGCGCGTCATCACCGAGGGGCTGGTGGACCTGGGGCTGCTCCGCGGACGGGTGCCGAAGCTGATCAAGGACGGTGCCTACCGGGATTTCTACATGCACCGCGCGGGCCACTGGCTCGGGCTCGACGTGCACGACGTCGGCGACTACCGGGTCGGCGGCGAGTGGCGGCTGCTCGAGCCCGGCATGGTGATGACCATGGAACCGGGCATCTACGTGGCGCCGGACAACAGCCGCGTGGCGAAGAAGTGGCGCGGGATCGGCATCCGTATCGAGGACGACGTCGCCATCGGCGACGACGGGCCCGAGGTGCTGACCGCGGGGGCGCCGGTGGCGCCCGACGACATCGAAGCCCTGATGGCGGCCTGATGAGCCGGCGCATCGTCATTGCCGGCGGCGGCATGGTGGGCATCAGCCTCGCCCTGGCCCTGGCCCGGCAGCTGCCCGAAGCGGTCGAACTCGTGCTCGTTGAGGGTTTTCCGCTGCCGGAAGGCGGTGCCGGCACCTACCACCCTTCCTTCGACGCCCGCTCCACGGCGCTCAGCTACAGCACGCGGCGGGTGTTCGAGACCCTGGACGCCTGGGGCCCGCTCGCTCCCGGTGCCTGCCCCATCGAGCATATCCATGTATCCAGCCGCGGCCACTTCGGCTCCTCCCGCCTGCACTCCGCGGAGCAGGGCTGGCCCGCGCTGGGCTGGGTGGTGGAGAACGCCTGGCTCGGCCGGGTACTCGCCGAGCGTCTGCGGGCCACGCCCCGGGTGCGCGTGCTCTCGCCGGCCCGCTGCCTCGGCGCGCGGCCGGATGGCGGCGGGCTGCGGGTCAGCCTCGAGAGCGAGGGGGAGTCCGAGCTCGCGGCCGACCTGCTGGTGATCGCCGACGGTGCCCGCTCGGGCCTGCGCGATGCCCTTGGCCTCGGCGCCACGGAAAAGCGCTACGGCCAGGATGCGCTGGTCGCCAACGTGGCCTTCGCCGAGGACCCGGCCGGCCGCGCCTTCGAACGCTTCACGGCCAGCGGCCCCCTCGCCCTGCTGCCCCTGCTCCCGGCGGAGGGCACCCACCGGGCCGCCCTGGTCTGGACCCTGCCCCCGGCGCGCGCCGCCGACTTGCTGGCGGCCCCTGCCGGGGCCTTTCTCGCGGCCCTGCGGGATGCCTTCGGCTACCGCCTGGGCCGCCCCCTGGCCGTGGGTGAACGGCACAGCTACCCGCTGGCGCTCGTCGAGGCCCGGGAGACGGTGCGCCGGCACGTGGTGGTGGTCGGCAATGCCGCCCACGCCCTGCACCCGGTGGCCGGCCAGGGCTTCAACCTCGCCCTGCGCGACGTGCATGCGCTCGCGGACGAGATCGCCCGCGGGGTGGCGGCGGGGGCCGGCCCCGGGGACCTCGCGGTCCTCGAAGCCTATCGGGACCGGCAGGCCGGCGACCAGCAGCGCACGATCGCCGCCAGTGACCTCCTGCCGGGCCTGTTCATGCAGGCGGACCCGCTGATCGGCATCGCCCGGGATTTCGCCCTTGCCGGCCTGGATGTCGCACGCACGCTCAAGGACAGCTTCGTGCGCCACGCCGCGGGCATGGCCGCCCTGGAGACCCCCCGTGGCTGAGCACACCGTCGATATCACCATCGTCGGCGCCGGCATTGCCGGTTCCGCCCTCGCCGCCGCGCTCACCGGCCACGGTCTGTCCATCGCGCTGGTGGAGGCCCGGCCGCTGCCCGCGGGGCGGAGCGAACCGGCGCCGGGGCTCGACGGCTTCGACCCCCGGGTCAGCGCCCTGACGCCGCGGTCCCAGGCCTTCCTCGAGCGCCTCGACGCCTGGGCCGGCGTGACCGCCGTGCGCGCCTGCCCCTACCGGCACATGAGCGTCTGGGACGCGGAGGGCACGGGCGCCATCGAGTTCGACGTCGACGAGGTCGGCGCGCCGGCCCTGGGCACGATCGTCGAGAACCGGGTGCTGGTGGAGGCGCTGGTGGAGCGCTTCGCCGGTGCCCCCGATGTCACCGTTCGCGCCCCCGAGAGCGTGGAGCGGGTACTCCGTGAAGGCAGCCAGGTTGCCCTGGGGCTGGCCGGCGGCGACACGCTGCGCTCGAAGCTCGTGGTGGCGGCCGACGGGGCCCTCTCGCCACTGCGCGAGGCGCTGGGCTTTCGCACCCGCGAGTGGGATTACGGCCACCGCGCCATCGTGGCGACCGTGCAGCTGGAGCGTCCGCACGCTGCCACGGCCTGGCAGCGCTTCCTGCCCACGGGTCCGCTGGCGCTGCTGCCGCTCCCCGATGGCGAGGATGGCAGCCATCGCTGTTCCATCGTCTGGTCCATCGAGGAGGCGCAGGCGGAGGCGCTGCTGGCTCTCGATGACGCGGGCTTCTGCGCGGCGCTCGGCGCTGCGTCCGAGCACCGGCTCGGGGCCGTGCTGGCCAGCACCCGGCGCCTGGCCTTTCCCCTGCGGCAGCGCCACGCCGTCGATTACATCGCCCCGGGCGTCGCCCTGGTTGCCGACGCGGCGCATACCATTCATCCCCTCGCGGGCCAGGGCATCAACCTGGGCCTCGCGGACGTCGAGGTGCTGGCGGCGGAGGTACTGCGTGCGGCCGGGCGCGGCCTCGATCCGGGCCGCCTCGATGTCCTGCGGCGCTACCAGCGTGAGCGCAAGGGCGACAACCTGCTGATGATGGCGGCCATGGAGGGTTTCAAACGCCTGTTCGGCGCCCGCGCCCTGCCGGTCCGCTGGCTGCGCAACAGCGGCCTGCGCCTGGTCGACGGCGCGGTGCCGCTGAAGCGGGAGCTGATCCGCCAGGCGATGGGGGTCGCGCGCTGAATGCTTGTGCCCCTTTCCGGGGCGCCGCTACAATCGCGGTTTTCCGACCTTATCCAGGAGCGCCGATGAGCCAGGCACCCGAGGAACTCAAGTACGCGAAGAGCCACGAATGGGCGCGCCTCGAGGAGGATGGCACCGTCACCGTCGGCATCAGTGACCACGCGCAGGATGCGCTCGGCGACGTGGTTTTCGTCGAACTGCCGGAAGAGGGAGCCGAACTCGCCGCCGGCGACGAGGCCGGTGTAGTCGAGTCAGTGAAGGCCGCCTCGGACATCTATGCACCCGTGGGCGGCACGGTGATCGCCGTCAACGGCGAGCTCGAGGAAACCCCGGAAACGGTCAACAGCGACCCCTACAACGACGGCTGGTTCTTCAGGCTCAAGCCCGCGGGCAACGACGACCTGGCGCAGCTGCTCGACGCCGAGGCCTACCGGCAGCACTGCAGCGAAGACGGCTGAGAAGGCGTTTGACGGGCCCTAGCCGCGCAGGCTGATGATCTGCCAGCCCGCGGCCGCGGCCCGGGCGGCGAGTTCCGGGTCCGGGTCCACCGCGACCGGGTAATCCACGCGCTTCAGCAGCGGCAGATCGTTGTGCGAGTCGCTGTAGAAGGTGGCTCCGGCCAGCGTTTCATCGGGCCGCGCCTCGAGCCAGGCGTGCAGCCGGTCCACCTTGCCCTCGCGGTAGCTCGGCACCCCCAGCGGCTCGCCGGTGTAGACCCCGTCCACCACTTCCACGCCGCAGCCGATGAGGTGCTCCACGCCGAGGGCATCGGCGATCGGCCGGGTGACCACCTCGTTGGTCGCGGTGATCACCAGGAGCGTGTCGCCATTGGCGCGGTGTCCGCCGATCAGCGCCTGTGCCGCAGGCAGCATGATCGGTGCGATGCAGTCGGCGAGGAAGCGCTGCTGCCAACCGGCCACCTCCGAAACGCTGCGCCCGCGCAGGGGCGCCAGGGCGAAGGCGAGGTAGGCGTGAATGTCCAGCGTGCCGGCGCGGTAGTCGGCATAGAATTGCGCGTTCCGGTCGGCGAAAGTCCCGGCGTCGACGATGCCCTCGGCGCACAGCCACTCGCCCCAGAGGTGGTCGCTGTCGCCGGCGATGAGGGTGTTGTCCAGGTCGAAGATCGCCAGTGCCATGGGGAGTGCTGCCTGCCTCGGGGACCGCTCGGGAAAAGGGCCGCCAGCTTAGCGGCAGCCGGCCCGGGGTACAATTTCTCAGCCTGCATAAAGTGTGGAACAATGGCCGGTCCGCCAGCAAGGCAGCACTGTCATGGCAGCAGGGGCATGATCGACGCACAGGGATTCCGGCCGAATGTCGGCATCGTGATCGCCAACGATCACGGGCAGCTCCTGTGGGCCCGGCGTGTCGGCGGCCGTGATGCCTGGCAGTTTCCCCAGGGCGGTATCAACCGCGGCGAGAAGCCGGAACAGGCCCTCTACCGGGAACTCGAGGAGGAGGTGGGTCTCGGGCCGGAGGCCGTGGAGATCATGGCCTGCACCCGCGGCTGGCTCCGCTACCGGCTGCCGAAGCGTTTCATCCGCAAGCACCAGGACCCGGTCTGCATCGGCCAGAAGCAGAAGTGGTACCTGCTGCGGCTGGTCGCCGACGAGAGCGCCATCCGCCTCGACCACAATGCCAGGCCGGAGTTCGACCACTGGCAGTGGGTGAGCTACTGGTATCCGCTCGGCCAGGTGGTGTACTTCAAGCGCGATGTCTATCGCCGCGCCCTCCACGAGCTCGCGCCGACCCTGGGTGAGCGGCTGCCGCCGGACGGGGAGCTTGCGGCCGATGCTTGAAGTCCTGCGCGGCATCGTCCAGGAGGTCAACGCCGCCGAGAGCCTCGACGACGCGCTCGGGATCATCGTCAGCCGCGTGCGCGCCGCCCTCGGCACGGAGGTCTGCAGCGTCTACATGCGGGACCGGGGCGGCGAACGCTACGTGTTCCGCGCCACCGAGGGCCTGAACCCGGCCCAGGTCGGCCGGGTGAGCCTGGGCCTGGGCGAGGGCCTCGTGGGGCTGGTCGCCGAGCGCGAGGAGCCGGTCAACCTCGACAGTGCCGAGACGCATCCCAATTTCCGCTTCCTGCCGGACATCGGCGAGGAGCCTTTCCATTCCTTCCTGGGCGTCCCCATCATTCACCAGCGCGCCGTGCTCGGCGTGCTGATCGTGCAGCAGAAGGCGCGGCGGCGCTTCGACGAGAGCGAGGAGGCCTTCCTGGTGACGATGTCGGCGCAGCTCGCCGGCGCGATCGCCCACGCCCAGGTCACCGGCGACGTGCCCCACGCCGCCGTGCCCGGCCTGTCCACCAAGATCACCGGCGTTCCCGGCGCGCCGGGCATCGCCATCGGCGCCGTGCGCGTGGTGTCGCCGGTCGCCGACCTGTACACGGTACCGCGCCGGGCGGCCCGGGACCGGCGCGCCGAGCTGCGCGCCTTCAAGCGCGCCCTCGACCAGGTGCGCCAGGATGTGCGGGCCGTGGCCGACAACCTCCGCGACGAACTCTCGGCGGAGGACCACGCCCTCTTCGATGTCTACCTCGGTATCCTCGACGACTCCACCATCGGCGGCGAGGTGGCGGCGCGCATCAAGGCCGGCGAGTGGGCCCAGGGTGCCCTCAGCCAGGTCATGATCGAGCACATCCGCCACTTCGAGCGCATGGAGCACAGCTACCTCCGGGAACGCGCGGTCGACGTGAAGGACCTGGGTACGCGCGTCCTTGCCTACCTGCAGGCGGAGGGCCGGGAGGAGGCGGAGTATCCGGAGCAGACGGTGCTGGTGAGCGAGGAACTCACCGCCTCCATGCTCGGCGAGATCCCCCGCAAGCGCCTCGCCGGGCTGGTGTCCGTGCGCGGTTCCAGCAACTCCCATGTGGCCATCCTCGCCCGCGCCATGGGCGTGCCCACGGTGATGGGAGCGGTGGACCTGCCCTACACGCGCCTGCGCGACATGCAGGCGATCGTCGACGGCTACAGCGGTGTGGTGCACCTGAACCCCTCCGAGGAGCTGATCGAGCGCTACCAGGACCTCGCCGAGCAGGATGTCGCGCTGAACCGGGACCTGGAGGCGCTGCGCGACGAGCCCTGCGAGACCCTCGACGGTCACCGCCTGGCGCTCTGGGTGAACACGGGGCTCATGGCCGACGTTTCCCGCTCCCTCGAGCGGGGCGCCGAGGGCGTGGGCCTGTATCGCACGGAAGTGCCGTTCCTCCTCGGCGAGCGTTTTCCAAGCGAGGAGGAGCAGCGGCGAATCTACCGCGACCAGCTCGAGGCCTTTGCGCCGAAGCCGGTCACCATGCGCACCCTCGACGTGGGCGGCGACAAGGCGCTGCCCTACTTCCCCATCGAAGAGGAGAACCCCTTCCTCGGCTGGCGCGGCATCCGCGTCACCCTGGATCACCCGGAGATTCTCCTCGCGCAGGTGCGCGCGATGCTCAAGGCCAATGCGGGCCTCGGCAACCTGCGCATCATGCTGCCCATGGTGACCAACGTGGCAGAGCTCGACGAGGCCCTGGGGCTGATGCGCCGCAGCCAGCGGGAGGTAGAGCAGGAGGGCCTCGAGTCGCCCATGCCGCCGGTGGGGGTCATGGTGGAGGTGCCGGCGGCGGTCTACCAGGCCGCGGCGCTTGCCCGGCGCGTCGATTTCCTCTCCGTCGGCAGCAACGACCTGACCCAGTACCTGCTCGCCGTGGATCGCAATAATCCCCGGGTCTCGGACCTCTACCACGCCCTGCATCCGGCGGTGCTGGCCGCGCTGGAGGCGGTGGTGCACGGTGGCCACAGCGAGGGCAAGCAGGTCAGCATCTGCGGCGAGCTCGCCGGCGATCCGCTGGCGGCGCTGCTGCTGCTCGGCATGGGCTTCGACGTACTCTCCATGAACGCCACCAGCCTGCCCCGGGTCAAGAAGGCCCTGCGCAGCGTGACCCGGGCCGAGGCCGAGGCGCTGGTGAACGAGGTGCGCGGCCTCGATGACAGCCGCCAGGTCCGGCAGCGCCTGGAGTGTCTGCTGAATGATCGCGGGCTCGGCCAGTTCGTTCCTCCGCCCCTGGAGTAGTGCCGTGCTCAGCTATCCCGAGATCGACCCGGTGGCCATCGCCATCGGCCCGCTCAAGGTCCACTGGTACGGCCTCGCCTACCTCGCCGGCCTAGGCTTCGCCTGGTGGCTCGCGCTCCGGCGCAGCCGCGCGCCGGGTGCGCCGCTCGACCGGCGCCAGGTCGACGACCTCATCTTCTTCGGCGCCCTCGGCGTCGTTCTCGGCGGGCGCATCGGCTACGCGCTCTTCTACGGCGGCGAGCGCCTGGCCGAGGACCCGACCTGGCTCCTTCGCGTCTGGGAGGGGGGCATGGCCTTCCACGGCGGCTTCCTCGGCGTGGTCCTCGCCGGCTGGTTCCTGGCCCGCCGCGAGCAGATTGCCTTCGGCCGCGTGCTCGACTTCGTCGCGCCGCTGGCGCCGCTGGGGCTCGCTCTCGGGCGCCTTGGCAATTTCATCGGCCAGGAACTCTGGGGCCGGCCGGCGGACGTACCCTGGGCCATGGTGTTCCCGAACGATCCGCTGCAGCTTCCCCGGCACCCCTCGCAGCTCTACCAGTTCGCCCTCGAGGGCATGCTCCTGTTCGCGGTGCTGCTCTGGTTCACGCGCCGGCCGCGCCCGACCTGGGCCGCCTCGGGCGTCTTCGCGCTGGGCTATGGCCTCCTGCGCAGCTTCGCCGAGTTCTTCCGCGAGCCGGATGCGCACCTCGGCTTCCAGGCCTTCGGCTGGGTGACCCGCGGCCAGCTGCTCTGCCTGCCCATGATCGCCGTGGGCCTTTTCCTGCTGTGGCTGGCCTACGGCCGCGGCCGCGCGGCGGAGGGCGCGCTCCGATGAAACCCTACCTCGAGCTGCTCCGCGACATCCTCGACAACGGTGTCGAGAAGGGCGACCGCACCGGCACCGGGACTCTCTCGGTCTTCGGGCGCCAGTACCGGCACGACCTGGCCGACGGCTTCCCGCTGCTCACGACCAAGAAGCTGCATTTCCGCAGCATTGCCAATGAGCTTCTCTGGTTCCTCCGCGGCGACACCAACACCCGCTGGCTGAACGACAACGGCGTCAGCATCTGGGACGAGTGGGCGACGGAAGCAGGGGACCTCGGCCCGATCTACGGGGCCCAGTGGACGGCCTGGCCTACGGAGCAGGGCCCGGTGAACCAGGTCGACTACGTGGTCGATACGCTGCGCAACAACCCCGACAGCCGCCGCATTCTCTTCCACGGCTGGAACGTGGGCTACCTGCCGGACGAATCCAGGAGCCCCCAGGAGAACGTGCGCGCCGGGCGCATGGCGCTGCCGCCCTGCCACCTGCTGTACCAGTTCTACGTCGCCGGCGGGCGCCTGTCCTCGCAGCTGTACATCCGCTCGTCGGACAGCTTCCTGGGCCTGCCCTACAATACCGCCAGCCTCGCGCTGCTCACGCACATGCTGGCCCAGCAGTGCGACCTCGAGCCCGGAGAGATCATCGTCACCACCGGGGACTCGCACATCTACCTGAACCACCTCGAGCAGGTGCGCACGCAGCTCGCCCGCGAGCCGCGGCCCCTGCCGACGCTGCATATCGCGCGGCGCCCGCCGACGATCTACGACTACCGCTTCGAGGATTTCGAGGTGCGCGGCTACGATCCGCACCCGCACATCCCGGCGCCGGTGGCCGTCTGATGGCGCGCCTCGCCATGATCGTCGCCGCTGCACAGAATGACGTGATCGGCCGCGACAACGCCCTGCCCTGGCGGCTGCCGGAAGATCTTCGCTATTTCCGCCGGGTCACCATGGGCAAGCCCGTCATCATGGGCCGGCGCACCTTCGACAGCATCGGCCGGCCCCTGCCGGGCCGCTGCAATATCGTGGTCACGACCAACCCGGCCTTCGAGGCCGAGGGCGTGCGCGTCGTCCACGGTCTCGAAGAGGCGCTTGCCGTCGCCGCGGAAGTGGCCGAAGCCGATGGCGTCGAGGAGGTGATGCTCATCGGCGGCGCCCGGCTCTACGCGCTGGCGTTGCCGCGGGTCGAGCGGATCTACCTCACCCGCGTTCACGGCGACATCCCCGGGGACGTCGTCCTGCCGCCCGTGGACTGGGCACAGTTCCGGGAGGTGGCCCGGGAGGAGCACGCGGCCTGCGGGGAGAATCCCTGGGCCTACAGTTTCCTGGTTTACGATCGCGAGGGCGTTACGGATGGAGCTGGGCGTGTGTAGAAACGTAACACTCCCGTTCACACTGCGGCCCATGATCCCCTCCTTTTTGAAGAGGTTTGAAATTGAGAGACGTATCTGCTTAGATTCGACGCTCACACAGAAGACGCTGTCTGTTTCTACTAAAAGCGCAACCGGGTCTCTCCCCCATCAGTTCAGAAACTTATGTTGGCTATAGGAAGCACTATTCCCATGAATACCTATCGACTGAAGAATGTGCTGCTGCCGCTGCTGACCGCTTCCGCCCTGCTGGGTGGTGCCGTCATCGCGCAGTCGGCGACGCTTGAAGAGGTCCTCGACGTCAGCGAGGAAAAGAACGAAGCAGCCCGCCAGTCGCAGGCGAAGATCGACCGCCTTGCGGAAGAGACCCGGGACCTGCTCGAAGACTACAAGGCGGTCAACAAGCAGATTGACGGCCTCAAGGTCTACAACGACCGGCTGCGGCGCCAGATCTCCAACCAGGAGAAGCGCATCGCCGACATCGAGTCGTCCATTGACGAGGTCCAGATCACCCAGCGGCAGATGCCGGCCCTGGTGGTGCGCATGATCGACGGCCTCGAGCAGTTCGTCGAGATGGACGTGCCGTTCAACCTCGACGAGCGCCAGCGGCGCATCGAGTTCCTGCGTGACAACGTCGACCGCTCCGACCTGACCGTCGCCGAGAAATTCCGCCAGGTTCTCGAGGCCTACAACATCGAGCTGCAGTACGGCCGCGGCTTTGAGACCTACAGCGATACGATCGAGCTGAACGGCGTCACCCGCGACGTCGACTTCCTGCGCATCGGCCGCATCGCGCTCGTTTATCAGACCACCGACGGCTCCGAAGCCGGCGTCTGGAACAACGAAACCCGTGCCTGGGACCCGCTCCCGGCCGGTGAATACGGCAATGCCATCCGCAAGGGCGTTCGCATCGCCAAGAAGCAGGCTGCCATCGAACTCCTCAACATGCCCGTCGCTGCACCGGAGGCTGAATAATGGATCTGTTCAACAAGCTGATTACCGCCGTTGCCCTCGGCGGTTTCATCACCGTGGCCGGTGTCGCCAACGCCCAGGATGACGCGGCGGCCGGTGAAGCCCCGGTTGAGCCGGCAGTCGACAAGCGCGCCGAAGCCGCCAAGAGCCTGGAAGAACTCCTCGAGTTCGTGAAGCGCGGCCAGGTCGCCGAGCAGCAGGAGAACCGCGAGCGCGAACAGCGCTTCGCCCGGGACAAGGCCAACCAGGCGCAGCTGCTGAAGGAAGCCGAAGCCGAGCGCGCCCGCCAGGAGCGCATCTCCGCGCAGCTCGAGGACCAGTTTGAAGAGAACGAGCTGCTCATCGCCGACAAGCAGGCCCAGCTCAAGGAGCGCCTCGGCGCCCTCACCGAGCTGTTCGGTCACCTGACCGCCGCCGCCGGCGACCTGAAGTCCAACCTGGAAGTGTCCCTGGTCTCGGCCCAGTACCCGAACCGCGGCGACTTCCTGACCGATCTCATCGACAAGATGAGCACGTCCGATACGCTGCCGAAGATCTCCGAGATCGAGCGCGTCTGGTACGAGATGCTGCGCGAGATCAGCGAGACCGGCAACGTCGTTCGCTTTAACACGGAAGTGGCGACGGCCAGCGGCGAGCGCGCCGAGCGTGAAGTGGTCCGGATCGGCGCCTTCAACGTCGTCGACATGGATGGCAACTACCTGTCCTACAACAACGATCACCTGAGCGTGCTGCCGCGGCAGCCCGGTGGCGGCTACAACAGCTGGGCGAAGGAGCTCGCCAACGCCAGCAGCGGCTTCCACAAGTTCGGTATCGACCCGACCGGCCCGACCGGCGGCTCCTTCCTGGCGGCGATCATCGACAGCCCGACCATCGAGGAGCGCTGGCACCAGGGCGGCTACGTGGGCTACGCGATCACCGCGATCGGTGTCTTCGCACTGCTGCTTGCCATCTTCCGCCTGATCGTGCTCTCGGCCACCAGCGCCAAGGTCAGCAGCCAGCTGAAGAGCTCCAGCGCCAACACCAACAACCCGCTGGGCCGCGTTCTCAAGATTCACGAGGACAACCCGAGCATGGATCCGGAAACCCTGGAGCTTAAGATGGCCGAGGGCGTGATGCGCGAGACGCCGAAGCTCGAGTCCGGCCTCACGCTGCTCAAGATCATCGCCGCCGTCGCCCCGCTCATGGGTCTGCTCGGTACGGTGACGGGTATGATCATCACCTTCCAGGCCATCACCATCTTCGGTGCCGGCGATCCGAAGGCCATGGCCGGCGGTATCTCCAGCGCCCTGGTGACCACGGTACTGGGCCTGCTGGTGGCGATCCCGACGGTGCTCCTGCATACGGTCGTGAACGGCCGCGCCCAGCGCATCATCCATGTGCTGAACGAGCAGGCGACGGGCATCGTCGCCGAGCACTCGGAAGGCGGCAGCAAGGCCTAGGAGGATCACCATGTCGGGAGGATTCTTTGAAACCATTCTCGCCTTCATGGACAAGGGCGGGAACGTGCTCTGGCTGATCGCGATCCTCGTCTTCGTGATGTGGACCCTGATCTTCGAGCGGATCTGGTTCTTCAAGCTCGCCTGGCGCAAGGAGGTCTACCAGGTCATCAGTGCCTGGGAAGGCCGCTCCGAGCGCAAGTCGTGGAACGCGAAGCAGATCCGCATGCGCCTGCTCTCCCAGGCGAAGGAGCACATCAACGCGAACCTCCCCCTCATCACCACCCTGGTGGCCCTTTGCCCCCTGCTGGGGCTGCTGGGCACGGTGACGGGGATGATCGAAGTGTTCAACGTGATGGCGGTCACCGGTGGCGGTGATGCCAAGTCCATGGCGGGTGGCGTCGAGCGCGCCACCATCCCGACCATGGCGGGCATGGTGGCGGCCCTCTCGGGCCTGTTCGCCAACACCTACCTCACGCGGATCGCCAACCGGGAGCAGGAGTACCTGCAGGATCAGCTGACCTCTGACCACTGATCCAGAGCACTCTGATCCCAAGCACAGGGTAAACAGCTAATGCGCAGACTTGGCAAGAACCAGGAAGCGGACGAGCAGGCGGATATCGACCTCACGCCCATGCTGGACGTGGTCTTTATCATGCTCATCTTCTTCATCGTCGTCGCCTCCTTCATCAAGGAGGCGGGGATTGAAGTCA
Organism: Pseudohaliea sp.; assembly: GCF_054552115.1. Classification (NCBI taxonomy): domain Bacteria; kingdom Pseudomonadati; phylum Pseudomonadota; class Gammaproteobacteria; order Cellvibrionales; family Halieaceae; genus Pseudohaliea; species Pseudohaliea sp. Next base: position 66,259 of record NZ_JBTOLW010000007.1, read on the forward strand.
ACCGGCCGGACAAGAACCAGTCGGACCCGTCGGACGCGACCAGTATCCTGGTGAACATCCACGCCAACGACCAGATCTGGATGGAAAACCGTCGCGTCGACGCCCGCGCCGTGCGCGCCAATATCCAGCGTCTCCTCGCCTCGGACCCGGAGCAGGCCGTGACGATCAAGGTGGAGAAGGGCGCCACGGCCAACAGCGTCGTCGACGTGGCAGATGCCGCGCGCGAGGCGGGCGCCATGGCGGTGAACTGGGCCAGCGCGGGGAATCGCTGACATGAGCATGAGAGAAGCCGCGGCCAAGAAGGCCGCCGAAGAGGAAGCCGGCCAGATCGACCTGACGCCCATGCTGGACGTCGTGTTCATCATGCTGATCTTCTTCATCGTCACCTCGTCCTTCGTCAAGGAGCCCGGTGTCGAGCTGTTCAAGCCGCAGGCGACGACGCAGGAAGAGTGCCCCCGGGGGACCATCATCTTCGCGGTTGATGGCCGCGGGGATATCCACTACAACAAGAACAAGGTACCGCTGGAGCGGGTGGCCCGCCTCACGGAGGTCGCCAAGAAGGAAGCGCCGCAGGCGAACCTGGTCATCCAGGTCGACCGCGAAACGCCGGCCTTCGTTGTCGAGCAGGTCTATGACGAGGTGCGTCCCCTGCTGACGTCGCCGCCCTGTATTTCAACGGATGACGAGGTATAAGCGAGATGGGCAACAGTCTAGTCAGGTCCCTGGTTGGTGCTTTGGTGGCCGTGCCCGTCGCCCTGGGCCTGTTTTTCCTCATGCAGGCCCTCATCGACCGGGAATACCAGCAGGAAGACGTCAAGAACCGCAAGATCGCCGATATCGTGGTGCCCGAGCGGGAAATCGACATCAATGTGAAGGAAACCAAGCCGGAGAAGGTCGAGGATCCGGAAGAGCCGCCGCCGGAAATGGAGCCGATGGAGGTTGATTTCGATACCGACCTCAACGTGGCGAACGTTGCCCCCGGTGCGAGCGTGGACGTGTCCATCAGCTCCTCGGGGATGTCCGCCGGCGACGGCGAGTATCTGCCCATCGTGAAAGTGGCGCCGATCTACCCGCGGCGGGCACAGACGCGGGGGATCACCGGCTACTGCATCGTCGAGTACACGGTGACCAAGTCCGGCTCCATCCGCGACCCGCGGCCCGTGGACTGCGAGCCCTCGGGTGTCTTCGAGCGCGCCTCCGTCAAGGCCGCGGAGAAGTTCAAGTACAAGCCGCGCGTCGTCGACGGCGAGGCCATCGAGGTGGCCGGGGTCCAGAACAAGTTCACCTATGAGCTGGAGAACTAGGCCGATGAGCAAGGCAAACGTCATCTTCCGCGCCGGGCTGCTGGCCGTACCGGCGCTGGCCCTCCAGGTCGGCCTGACGCAGCTGCAGCAGAGCGCCGGCTACCAGGCCTTCGGCACCGCCGCCGCGCAGGAAGAGAAGGAAGAGCAGGAAACGCGCCGTACCCCGGCGCTCCGCAACAAGGTGTATGAGAAGCTCGCCGAGGCCCAGGCCTTCGCCGAGGAGAAGCAGCTCGGCGAGGCGGCGAAGGTTCTCGACGGTATGCTGAAGCGCTCGAGCGGCAAGAACGAGCTCAACAGCTACGAGCTGGCCAACGTCTACAACCTGTACGCGTTCATCCACTACTCCAACGAAGACTACGACAAGGCCCTGCAGGCCTACGAGAACGTGGTCCGGCAGCCGGAAATTCCGCTGGCCATGGAGATCAACACCCGCTACACCATTGCCCAGCTGTACTTCGTGCAGGAGCGCTGGCGCGAGGGCATTGCCGCCCTCAAGGAGTGGTTCGAGCTCACCGATACGCCGAACGCGAACGCCTACGTGCTGCTGTCCCAGGGCTACTACCAGCTCAAGGACTACGATGAGGCGCTCAGGAACATCGAGACGGCCATCGCCATGTACCGGGACAAGAACAAGATTCCGAAGGAGCAGTGGTTCAACCTCGCCCGTTTCCTGTACATGGAGAAGAACCAGCTCGACAATGCCCAGGCGATGCTCGAGGAACTGCTCTTCTTCTACCCGAAGAAGCAGTACTGGGTGCAGCTCAGCTACATCTACTCCGAGCGGCAGAACGAGTCGCGGCAGCTGGCGGCCATGGAGACGGCCTACGACCTGGACCTGCTGGAGAAGGATGGCGAGTATCGCAACGTCGCCTCCCTGTTTCTGGCGCAGAGTGTCCCCTACAAGGCCGGCAAGGTACTCCGCGAGGGTCTCAAGGAAGAGATCGTCGAGGACAAGTCCAAGAACTGGGAGCTCCTCGCCGGTGCCTGGCGCCAGGCGCAGGAGATCGACTGGGCGATCCCCGCGATGGAGAAGGCCGCGGCCAAGTCCGACTCCGGTGACCTCTACGCGCGCCTCGGCAGCATCTACCTCGACGGCGAGCAGTACGACAAGGCGATCGAGTCGATCAACAAGGGCCTGCAGCGCGGGGGCGTCAAGCGACCGGATAACGCGCGGCTGGTGCTCGGCATGGCGTACTTCAACACCAACCAGTACGAGAAGGCCCGGGATGCCTTCCGGGCGGCCGGGCGCGACGAGCGCTCCAAGCAATACGCCCGCCAATGGATCAAGTACATGAACTCGGAGATCGACCGCCAGAAAAAACTCGCCGAGGGCTGACCCGCTCGGCGCTGGCAGACGGAGCAACAAAAACCGGCGAAACAAAAAAAGGGAGCCTCTAGGCTCCCTTTTTTTCTCCCCGGCGACGCCGCGTCAGAGCGCGACGACGTTCTCGGCCTGGGGACCCTTCTGGCCGTTAGCGACGGTGAACTCGACCTTCTGGCCGTCGCTCAGCGTGCGGAAGCCATCACCCTTGATTGCACTGAAGTGGACGAACACGTCCGGGCCGCCTTCCTGCTCGATGAAGCCGTAGCCCTTGGTCTCGTTAAACCACTTAACGGTGCCGGTTACTGTAGACATACTGAATTACCTTTCTGAAACCCGGTGGCTAGCCCACCGGAAAATCCAATTGAACACTTATGGGTAACGAACCGAGGAACTGGAAGGATCTTCGACCGTGCGCATAAACGTGCCGGGCACCCCGGCATTTTTAGTGTAGCAGTTGATTGTTGCTTCGGCCGCAACATGCAACGGCGAAATGGGAATATTCACATTTCGGGTCCTTGCGCCGTTTCGCCTCCGCTCAGGGGACCGGTAGTACCGTCAGCAGGTTGGTACCGCCCTGCTTCCCGAGGACCTGTCCGCGGGTGAGCAGCAGTTCGTCGCCCCGGCCCAGGTAGCCGCGGGACAGCAGGAACTCGACAGCCCGCTCTTCGACAGCATCCGGGGCCGTACCCGTGAAGGCCGAGGCGTCGAAGTACAGCGGGATGACGCCCCGGCAGAGGCTGAGGCGCTGCAATGTCCGGTCGCGGCTGGAAAGCGCGAAGATCGGCAGCCCGGAACTCAGCCGGGACATGAGCAGCGGCGTGGTGCCCGACTCGGTGAGACAGGCGATGCCGCGGACGCGACGGTAGTGGTTGGCGGCATAGATGGCCGCCATGGCGGTCGTTTCCTGGGCGCTGCCGAACTCGCGCTCGAGGCGGTAGCGCGAAGTCCGCGCCACCGGGTGCCGCTCCGCGCCCATGGCTGCATCGGCCATGGCGCCGACCACCTCGACCGGGTAGCGGCCCACGGCCGTCTCGGCGGAGAGCATCACCGCGTCCGTGCCGTCGAGCACGGCATTGGCCACATCGAAAACCTCCGCGCGGGTCGGCATGGGGCTCTCGATCATCGACTCCATCATCTGGGTGGCCGTGATCACCACCCGGTCGCTCTTGCGGGCGCGGGAGATGAGGTCCTTCTGGATGCCGATCAGCTCGGCGTCGCCGACCTCCACGCCCAGGTCGCCCCGGGCCACCATGATGCCGTCCGATGCCTTCAGGATCGAGTTCAACACCTGCTCGTTGCCGACGACTTCGGCCCGTTCGATCTTGGCCACGAGCGCCGGTGCCAGGCCGCGCTCCTCGAGCAGTTCGCGGGCCAGGCGGATGTCCTCGGTACTTGAGACAAAGGAAACGGCAACGAAGTCGGGCTGTACCGCATCGAGGCTGCGGATGTCGGCGATGTCCTTCCCGGTGAGCGCCGGCGCCGCGATGCCGCCGCCCAGGCGGTTGATGCCCTTGCGCGCCGCCAGCGTGCCGCCGAGTTCGACGGTGCAGTCGATGGCGGACCCGGTGATATCGTCCACCCGCAGGCGCAGCCGGCCGTCATCGAGGAGCAGCGTATCGCCGGGGGCGAGGTACTGCGGCAGTTCCCGGAAGCCATAGCCCACGGCTCGCGCCGTGCCGTCTTCCTCGCCGAGACTGCCGTCGAGGCGGAAACTGTCGCCGCTTTCGAGCGTGACATGGCCGTCGCGGAAGCCGGCGATACGGATCTTCGGCCCCTGCAGGTCGGCCAGGATACCCACGTAGCGGCCGGCGCGACGCGCTTCCTCGCGCACCCGCCGGGCCACCTCGGCGTGGTGCCCCGGGGTGCCGTGGCTGAAATTCAGGCGGAAGACATCGACGCCGGCGCGGACGAGGCGGCCGAGCATGGCCTCGCTTTCGCTCCCGGGGCCGATGGTAGCAACGATCTTGGTTCGGCGATGGACGGGCTGGGTCACTGGCTCCCCTGGAGATAGGCGCGGGCGCGGTCCGGGAAATCCGTGAACAGGCCGTCGACGCCCAGCCGGTCCACGAAGAGCGCAAGAAGCGCGTCGAAGCTGTCGATGCCTGCGGGCAGGGCGTCGCTGCGGAAGGTGTAGGGATGCACGAGCAGCCCGGCGCCGTGCGCGCGTTCCACCAGGCCCGTGACGATCGCCTTGCCGCCCGCATCGCGCCCGCGGTAGAGCTGCCCGATCCAGGGGCCGATCCCGGCCGCATAACGGGCCACCTCGGCGAGCCCCTCGTCGGTGATCAGCCGCTCGTAGTCCACGCCCGGCACTTCGCCCCAGTCGTTCTCGGCGATCAGCTGGATGCGCGGCAGCGGCGAGCGGAATTCGTCTGCCAGGCGCCGGAGCGTCGCCGGATCGAAACTCTGCAGGAACACGGGGCTTTCCGCCGTGTGGTAGCCCGCGGCGTCGAGCACCCGCAGCACGGCGGCGGGCAGGTCCCTGCCCTCGGCCCGGTGGAAATGGTCGCCCTTGAGTTCGAGGTAGAGGCCGGCGCGCCGGTCCCGGCTGCGGTTCAGGCCGTCGATGAGGGCAATTTCCTCGGCGAGGGTGGGAACGGTGAAAAGGGGACGATCGGCGGGGAAGCGCTGCGGAAAGGCCGGTTCGCCGTCGGCGCCGCGGCGCTCGCCGGCCGCCAGGGTGCGGATCTCCGCCAGGGTGAAGTCGATCGCGTACCAGTGGCCGTCGGCGCGCGCCCGGTTCGGAAAGCGCCGCGCCACATCCGTCGTGCCGTCGAGATGTATGTCGTGGAGAACGATCGGCACACCGTCGGCAGTGAGCACCACGTCCTGCTCGATGTAGTCCGCGCCCATGCCGTGCGCCAGCGCCTTCGCCGCGAGCGTGTGCTCCGGCAGGTACCCGCTGGCGCCCCGGTGGGCGATGACCAGGGGATCAGCCACGGCGGCTGCGCCCGCTGCCGCCAGCAGGAGGGCGAGCGCCGGAAGAAGCCCGGGGATCGCGGCGGGACGGAAGAACGGCTGCCACCGCGTCACCGATGGCCTACTTCTTTACCTGCATCTTGATGGTCTTCTCCGTCGCCGGACCGTAGGGCGGCAGCATCCCGCCGATTTTCGCCACGTTGAGCTTCGACTGGCGGTAGATGGACTTGGCGTGGCTGAACGTGCGGAAGCCCGCCTCGCCGTGGTAGGCGCCCATGCCGGCGGGGCCGACCCCGCCGAAGGGCAGCTCTTCCTGCATGACGTGCATGATCACGTCGTTGATGCAGGCACCGCCGGACGTCGTTCGGGTCAGCACTGCTTCCTCCTCGGCCGGGTCGGTGCCGAAGTAGTAGGCCGCGAGCGGGCGCGGCTGGCTGTTCACGTAGCGGATGGTTTCCTCGAAGTCCCCGTAGGTCCGGATCGGCAGGAGCGGGCCGAAGATCTCCTCTTCCATGACCTTGCTGCCCTCCGGCGGCTCGGGGATCAGCGTCGGCGGGAGCTTGCGGCTGCCGGCCTGGGCCCCGAAGTCCTCGTCGGCCGGATTCAGGGCGATGACCCGCGCGCCGCGCTCGGCGAGCTCGTCGAGGTAGCCGGAAAGGCGCTGGTGGTGCCGGTCGTTGACGATCGCGGTGTACTCCGGGTTGCCCAGGAGCTTCGGGTACATGCGCTTCACCGCGTCCGCGGCGGCGCTGATCACGTCCTCGAGCTTTTCTTCCGGTACCAGCAGGTAGTCCGGGGCGAGGCAGATCTGGCCCGCGTTCAGTGTCTTGCCGAGCATGACCCGCTCAAGGGCGACCTCGAGGTCCGCGCTCCGGGAGATGATCACCGGGGACTTGCCGCCGAGCTCCAGGGTCACGGGCACGAGGTTTCGTGCCGCGGCGGTCATGATGTGCCGGGCCACGGAGGTCGCGCCGGTGAACAGCAGGTGGTCGAAGGGCAGGGCGGAAAAGGCCTGGCCCACCTCCGGGCCGCCGGTGAACAGGGCGACTTCCTTCGGCTCGAAGGCCTCGGCGACCATCTCCGCCATGACCTCGGAGGTTGCCGGGGTGAACTCCGAGGGCTTGATCATGGCCCGGTTGCCGGCAGCGAGGATGCCCGCCAGCGGGCCGAAGGTGAGGTTCACCGGGAAGTTCCAGGGGGAGATCACGCCGACCACGCCCAGGGGCTGGTACTCGATGCGCGAGCGGCCGCCGAGCAGGTTCAGCGGGAAGTTGGTCGGCCGCTTCTCGCCCCGCATCCACTGGCGCAGGTGCTTCTTCGCGTGCTTGAGGGGCTGCACCGAGGCGGCCACGTCCGTGAGCAGGGTGACCTGCCGGGCGCGGCAGCTGAAGTCGCTGTCCAGGGCCTCGCAGAGCCGGTCCTGGTGCTTGAGAACGGCGTCCATGGCGCGATCGATACGGTCGATGCGGGTTTCGGCGCTCACCGCCCCCTCGCGGAGGAAGTCCTCGCGCTGGGCCTCGAGGGTTTCCTGCATGCGGGTCTCGGTGTCGCCGGCCTGGCTGACGGTCTGCGGTGCGTTCATGGGGTGCTCCTCGCCGGAGGCGGTTGCTGTCTTTATGGTTCGTGGGCCATCCAGTATATGAGGGCGCAGGCACAAATGCTAAGGACGCCGCTTGCGCAGCCCGGGTGGAGTTGCTAGAACACCGGCCATGGCCAAGGAGCCCCCCAGCCCCGACCCCCGCACGCCGTCGCCGCCCTTCGGCTACTCGCGCACCTGTCCCTACGACCGCGACAAGCAGGTGGCGATCGTCGCCGAGTTCCACGCGCACCGGATCCGTCCCGCCCGCATCGCCTACCGGGTCGGCATCGACATCGCCTTCATCGAGGCGCTGATCGCCGGTGAGGAAGAGCCCGAACGTTTTCCCGCCCTCGTGGCGCACTACCGCCGGCAGCGCTACCGCGACCGCCTCCGCGCCAGCGAGGCCCAGCGGGGGACCGCGCGCTACGAACGCCAGCAGCGGGCGGCCCGCGAGTTCGAGGAAGAGACCGGCCTCTAGCTGTGGTTAAATGGCGCTCTTGCCTGGCGCAGGAAGCGCCAGCATGCCTTTCCTGGACGATGTCCCAAACACGACAAAAGAGGTAACCGATGCTCCTGCAACGCACGATCCTCCCCCTGTTCCTTGCCGGCTTCCTGGGTGCCGGCGCTCTTGCCGGCGAGCACGACGCCGCGGCGGCCGCTGAGGCCTCCGAGGCTGAAAAGGCGATCCCGGAACCGCTGCACTTCGAGAGTGACGGTTCGGTGCGCATCGATGGCAAGACGATCGACTACAGGGCCACCGCCGGCACGCTGGTCATGAAGAATGACGACGGCGACCCCATCGCCCATTTCGGCTACACGGCCTACGAGAAGAAGGGCGGCGACGCGTCGAAGCGGCCCATCCTCTTCGCCTACAACGGCGGGCCCGGCTCGGCCTCCATGTGGCTGCACATGGGCATCCTCGGGCCGCAGCGCACCGTGGTAGAGGACGTGAGCTTCAATACCACCGGGCCCTTCGAGCGCGTGAACAACGAGTTCAGCGTCCTCGACAAGGCCGACCTGGTCATGATCGATCCGGTAGGCACCGGCTTTTCCCGCGCCGTCGGCGAGGCCACGGGTGAGGACTTCTGGGGCGTGGACAACGACATCGAGTCGGTGGCCAACTTCATCGCCCGCTACCTCTCCGAGCACGGCCGCTGGGCCAGCCCGAAGTACCTCCTCGGCGAGAGCTACGGCGGTATCCGCTCCGGCGGTGTCGCCTATGAACTGCTCACCAAGCACACCATCTCCCTCGATGGCGTGATCCTGGTTTCCCCCTACATGGACTTCATCGCCGGCAACAATGGTGCGGAGAACGACCTCGCCAACGTGAACACCTTCACGACCTTCGCCGCCACGGCCTGGTACCACGAGGCCGTCGACGAGCGGCCGGACGATCTGCGCGCCTTCCTGGCCGAGGCCGAGACCTTCGCCCACGAGACCTATGCGCCGGTGCTCCTGAAGGGCAGCCGCGCCACGGCCGAGGAGCGTGCCGAGGTGCTCGCGGGCCTCGAGCGCTTCACGGGCATCAGTGCGGACTACTGGGACCGGGCCAACCTGCGCATGGACGAGTCGCGCTTCGCCAAGGAAGTGCTCCGCGACCGGCGCAAGACCGTGGGCCGGATCGACTCGCGCTTCGCCGGCGAGGCGATCAACCACATCGCCGAGACCTTCCGCTACGATCCCTTCTTCCCGGCGATCGGCCCGGCCTTCGTGGCCTCCTTCAACGACTACTACCGCGAGGCACTGGGCGTGAAGACGGACCGCAGCTACGTCACCTCCGCGGGCCTGTACCGCGATTGGGACTGGCGCCACGAGCAGCCCGGCGCCTGGGGTACGCAGCCGGTGTCAAATACCGCCGTGGACCTCGCCTACGCCATGGCCCAGAACCCGAACATGCGGGTGCTGGTACAGCAGGGCTACTTCGACCTCGCCACGCCCTACGGCGCAACCGAGTACGTCATCGCCCACATGGACCTGCCGGAGGCGGTGCGCAAGAACCTGGTCCTCAGGCACTACGAGGCCGGGCACATGATGTACGTGCACCCGGAATCCATGGCCCGCTTCAAGGCGGACCTGGGGGCCTTCATTGACGGTCGCTGACGACGGCTGACGCCGTCGCGGCGCGCTCAGGAGTTCGTCTGCTCGAGCTCCAGCCGGGCGCGCCGCGCCTCCCGCCTTTCCCGATCCGCTTTCTGCCGGGCCTCCAGCCGTTCACCGAAACGCAGGCCGCGCATCCAGGCACGGGCGAAGAGGCCGACGCCGACAATCGTGAGTGCGTTGAGCAGCAGGACAAGACCGATGTTCATGGGATTCCTTGGCGGACGTAAGTGGAGTGGGGGCATTTCGCCGGGCCGCTATTCTAGCGACTTCTGCGGGGTGCTAAGCCCCGGGTGACTCAGTGGCCGCGTTCGCCGCAGACTTCCCGGAATCCCGCGGCCACGAAGGGAATCATGTGGTCGTAGGCGGCCTGCAGGTCTTCCGAGCGGCAGAGACCGCCGGAGAGATTGTCGATGCGCCTCGTCTGCGCCAGGGTCAGCGTCAGCGCCCCGGACAGGTTGTGGTAGCACCAGTACAGGTCTTCCCGGCGCGCGCCGGGGAGGGCCTTCGCCAGCGCCGCGATGAATTCCTGCACCAGCGCATCGAAGAGGTGCGACATCATCTTCGGGCCCCAGTAGGGGCTGTTGTTGATATAGGCGATGAGCGCGAGGTAGTGGCGCCAGCCCGCGTCACCGGTCTCCTGGGCCAGTTCCAGCGGGCGCAGGAAGGCCTCGATGATCTGCTCGAGGGTCGGCCCCGCCTCGCCCGCTTCAGCGGCCTCGCGCTGGCAGCGGTGCAGGGCGTCGCGGCGGGCCTGGTTCAGGTAGGCGGCGCGGCGCTCGAACACGGCCTGGAACAGGTCCATCTTCTTGCCGAAATGGTAGTTCGCGAGGGCGACGTCCACCCCTGCGCGCCGGGCGATCTGGCGCAGGGTGACGCCGTCATAGCCGTGCAGCGCGAACAGTTCCTCGGCGGCGTCGAGGATGCGCTCCGGGCGGGAGCGGGTCCGGTCATCCATGGGCGTCTCGGTTGTCTCGGGCATTCAACGATTGTTGAGTAGCGCGCCGCCCGGCGCAAGAGCCAGCTCCCTTGATCGGGATCATGGCAGCCGGGCCGCTGCGACGGGAGCATGCGAGGCACAGTGTCGACCCGCCCGTCCAGGAGGGTTTGCGATGGGATTTTCCCGCAGTTCCCGGCGCCGGCCGGGGGCATCAGTCATCGGAGCCGGCACGTTGCTGCTTGCCGCTCTCGCGCTCGCCGAGCTCCCCGCGCCGGAAAACGGTCATCGGCCCCTGCGCGGCAACCCCGTGACCGACGCGCCGGATCCGGCGCCGCCGGCCCCCTTCGACGGCTACGTGAACGCGCCCGCCTTCGAGGTCGTGCCGCGCCAGGGGGAACTGAAGTTCTACCCCTGCGCGGCCTGCCACGACCAGATGACGCCGAACCGCGAGCGGCGCAAGCTGTTTTCGCCGCACCCGGCGGCCCTGGACCACGGCGACGGCCGGTTGTGGTGCCTCGACTGCCACGCCGGCGAGGGCCGCAACGAACTGCACACCCTGGCCGGCGAACGCGTGAGCTTCAACCGCGCGGACCGGGTCTGTGCCCAGTGCCACTACACCCCGCACCGGGACTGGGTCTTCGGTGCCCACGGCAAGCGGGTGGCCGACTGGCAGGGCGATCGGCGCATCTACAGCTGCGCCCATTGCCACGATCCGCACGCACCGGCGGTGCGCCCGCGGGCCCCGGAGCCGCCGCCGCCGGTGCGCGCCGGCCTTTCCCGTCCCGAGCTCGACGCCGACGCCCATGGCGCGCCCTGGGCCGTCGCCAAGGAGGAGGACCATGAGCCAGCAGAAGGACAGTGATGGCATCGATGCAGGCCGCCGCCGCTTTCTCGGCGCCGCCGGAGCGGCGGTCGCGGGCGGGACGGCCGCCGGCCCGGCCTGGGGCGGCAGCACCTTCCTGGACGCCATGGGCAGCTTCTTCCAGGACCATTACCAGCGCATGAGCGACGAGGAGATCGCCGACGCCCTGGACCGCATCGAGCGGCGGGCGAAGCGGCGCTACGGCGTCGACATCACCTGCCGGGATACGCCGCCGCAGGACGGCGTGGTCTTCGGCTACGCCCTCAACATCAGCAAGTGCAAGGGCTACCGGGACTGCGTGTCGGCCTGCGTGCGCGAGAACAACCAGGACCGCGGCTCGCAGATGCAGTACATCCGTGTGCTGGAAATGCCCGAGGGCACGCGGGAACTGGAGGCGGCGGAGCACTATTACGACCCCGAGACGGTGCCCGTGGACGGCCACTACTACCTGCCGGTGCAGTGCATGCAGTGCGACGATCCGCCCTGCGTGAAGGCCTGCCCGGTGGAGGCGACCTGGATGGAGCCGGACGGCATTGTCGTGGTCGACTACGACTGGTGCATCGGCTGCCGCTACTGCATGACCGCCTGCCCCTACTGGGCGCGCCACTTCAACTGGCGCGAGCCGCAGATTCCCGCCGAGGAGATCAACCCGGATACGAACTACCTCGGCAACCGGCCGCGGCCGAAAGGCGTGGTGGAGAAGTGCCACTTCTGCACCCAGCGGACCCGCGAGGGGCGCCAGCCGGCCTGCCAGGAAGCCTGCCCCACGGGCGCGCGCATCTTCGGCAACCTCCTGGACCCGAACAGCGAGATCCGCTACGTGCTCGCCAACAAGCCGGTGTTCCGGCTGAAGGAAGAGCTCGGCACGGAGCCGAAGTTCTGGTACTTCACGGACTGAGGGGGTGAGCATGCTCGGATTCATCCGCGATGCGCTGGGTGCCATGGCCGGCGGCGGCCGCGGCTACCGCCTCTGGGTTGCCTTTCTCGCCCTGCTGGTGCTGGCCGGTGCCGGCGCCTGGGCGGTACAGCTCAGCCAGGGGCTCATCGTCACCGGTATGAGCGACCAGGTGTCCTGGGGTTTTTACATCGCCAACTTCGCCTTCCTCGTCGGCATCGCGGCGGCGGCGGTGCTGCTGGTGATCCCGGCCTACGTGTTCCACCGGCAGGACATCAAGGCGGTGGTGCTCATCGGCGAGGGCCTGGCGGTGGCCGCGGTGCTCTCGGCCATGCTCTTCGTGGTCGTGGACCTGGGCCGGCCGGACCGCGCCCTGCACCTGCTGCCGCTCATCGGCCGCATGCACTGGCCCGAGTCGCTGCTGGCCTGGGACGTGGTCGTGCTCAGCGGCTACCTGCTGCTGAACCTGGCCATTCCCTTCTACGTGCACTACTGCCACTACCGGGGCCGGGAGCCGCACTTTCGCGCCTACTTCCCCTGGGTGGTGCTGGCCATGTTCTGGGCCATCTCCATCCACACGGTGACGGCTTTCCTTTTCGCCGCCAGCAGCGCCCGGCCGTTCTGGAGCGTGTCTCTCCTGGGGCCACGTTTCATCGCGACCGCCTTCGTCTCCGGGCCGGCGCTCATCATCCTCGTGCTCCAGGCCGTGCGGCGCTTCACCCGCTACCCGGTGGCCGACAGCGTGATCGATACGCTGGCGCTGATCATGGCCGTGGCGCTCCAGGTCTCGCTGTTCTTCGTCGGTGTCGAGCTGTTCACGGACTTCTACAACGAGGGCAGCCATGCGGCCTCGATCCGCTACCTCTACTTCGGGCTGGAAGGCGCCAACAGCCTGGTGCCCTGGGTGTGGTCGGCCCTGGCCCTGCTGGTCGTGGCGGTGGTGATCCTGACCATCAATCCGCTGCGGCGGCAGCGGCGGCTGCTCAACGTCGCCTGCGTGCTGGCCTTCGTCGGTATCTGGATCGACAAGGGCATGGGCTTCGTCGTCCCGGGCTTCGTTCCGACGCCCCTGGGCGAGGTCTTCGAGTACAGTGTCACGGCCGTGGAATTGACGCTAGCCCTCGGCATCTGGGCCTTCGGCGCCCTGGTCTTCACGCTGCTGGCCCGGGCCAGCATCGCCATCGAGCTCGGCGAGGTGCGTGCCGGCGCGCCGCGGCTCCTGTCGCGGATCGCCCCTAGCGGCTGAGTATCCAGTCGATCACGCGGGCGAGTTCGGCATCGCCCAGCTTCTCTTTCGGGGTGGGCATCATCATCGCCTCGCCCCAGACCCCCTGGCTGCCCTCGCGAACGCGTTGCGCAAGAAGCCCGGCGGCGCCTTCATCCCCGGCATAGCGCTCGGCGATGGCCTGCCAGGACGGGCCGAGCATGGCCTGCTCCGCGTGGTGGCACATGCCGCAGCCGGCGCTGTCGGCGAGAGCGGCCGGGTCCTCACCGGCGGATGCAGCGGCGCTGCCCGCGACCCAGGCGATAGCAAGCAGTTGGCGGGCTGTTCCCATGGTTGTCGCTCCTCTTTGGCGGTGCAGGTGCCCCAAAGATAGCACCGGACGGCTTCGCCCGCGCAAGGCCCGGCTTGCAAATTCAACAACCGTTGAATACGCTGCCGCGACGATAAGTACAAGGATCGGCGGCCCATGACCCCGGAACTCTTCAAGTACCTCGTGGTGGGCGCCTACGCGCTGCTCGTCTACGGCCTCTCCGTCGTCGGCATGCGTCGTACCGCCAGCGTCGCCGGCTTCTCCATTGGCAACAAGGACATGCACCCGGTGGTGGTGGGTATCACGCTGGCGGCCTCCATCGCGTCCACGGCGACCTTCGTCATCAACCCGGGGTTCGTCTACCGGCACGGGCTGTCCGCCTACCTGCATTTCGGCGTCGCCGGCTCCCTCGGTATCCTCACCGCCTTCCTGGTGCTCACCCGCGGCTTCCTCCGCCTCGGCGAGAGCCACGCGGCGCTGACCATCCCCCAGTGGATCTTCTACCGCTACAATCACCGCGGCTTCAGTCTCTTCTTCGCCTTCATCAACCTGCTGTCGATCACCTTCGTGGTGCTGATCCTCGTTGGCTGCAGCCTGCTGGTGACCGGGCTCTTCCCCGTGGACCAGAAGACCGCGCTGGTGGCGGTGCTGCTGTTCGTCTTTTCCTACGTGCTCATGGGCGGCACCTACGCCCACGCCTACACCAACACGCTGCAGGGCGTGATGATGCTGGGCGTCACCGTGCTGCTGTTCGTGCAGGGCTACAAGTATTTCGGCGGTGACATCGGCGGCGCGCTGGCGCGCGTCGGCGCGGACTACGCGGCGGCCTACAATGCCTCGAGCAGCCTCTACTTCGATTTCTTCTCGGTGTTCGTGAGCGGCTTCGTCATCACCTTCGCCCTCATGCTGCAACCGCATATCCTCACCAAGGTGCTCTACCTGCGCAGCGAGCGGGACATCAGCCTGTTCATCGGCACGACGGTGGTGGTGGGCGCGCTGTTCACGCTAATGCTCATGATCGGCTTCTACGCCCGCCTGGCGGGGCTGGAGATCGACGCCCAGGACACGGTGGTGCGCGAGTACCTGCTGCATGAGTTCGGCAGTTCCCCCTGGGGCGAGTACGTGCTGGTCTTTATCTTCATCACGCTGCTCGCCGCGGGCATGAGCACCCTCGACGGCATCCTTGTGTCCCTCTCGGCGATGGTGGTGACGGACATCGTCCGCCCGCTTACCGGGTCGGAGAAAAGCGGGCTGGCGCTCTCGCGCTGGGTGCTCGTGGCCGTCGGCGCCCTCGGCCTCGCCCTCGCCTGGGAGCCGCCGCCGCTCATCGGCCTGTTCGCCCAGAAAGGTGTTTATGGCCTCGCCGCCGCCTCCCTGGTGCCGGTGCTTTTCGGCGTGCTGGTGCGCCGTCACATCCCGCTCTGGGTGGTCGTCGGCGCCGCCGCCATCGGCCTCGGCGGGCACCTGCTGCTCAACCTTGCGTTCGGCGTGGAGAACCCGGCCGTGTCGGCAACCTGGGCGATCTTTGCGGCGCTGGCTTTCGGCCTCGCGGGGCTCATCGCCACTCGTCCTTCGGAGTTTCCTTGACAATTCAACACCTGTTGAATACCTTCAGGGAATTCAACGCGCGTTGAAAAGCGCCACCCCACGGTGACGCCCGATAATTCATAACGAAGGAAAAGGTGCCCGCCATGAAACGTAACCACGTTCGCCATCCCCTTGTTGCCGCCATCGCCGCCGGTTCGGCGCTGGCCTTCCCGGGCCTGTCGGCCGTTGCCCAGGAGAAATCCCTCGCGCTCGAGGAGGTCGTCGTGACCGCCCGGCGGCGGGAGGAGAGCCTGCAGGACGTGCCCATCGCCGTCACCGCGCTCACCGGCCAGGAGCTGGCCCTGCGCGGCACGTCGGATATCTCCGAGCTCGCCCAGTCCGTGCCCAGCGTCACCCTGGAGCCGTCCCGGGCCACCAACACCACGCTCACCGCCTTCATCCGCGGTGTCGGCCAGCAGGACCCGCTCGCCGGCTTCGAGCAGGGTGTCGCTCTCTACCTCGACGACGTCTACCTCGCCCGTCCCCAGGGCGCCATGCTCGATATCTACGACGTCGAGCGCATCGAGGTGCTGCGCGGCCCCCAGGGCACGCTCTACGGCCGCAACGCCGTCGGCGGGGCGATCAAGTACGTCACCCGCCGCCTCTCCGACGAGTTCGAGGGCCGGGTGCGGGCCTCCTATGGCGCCTACGACCAGATGGACTTCGTCGGCACCGTATCGGTGCCGGTGAGCGACAGCTTCCGCATCGGCGGTACCGTCGCCTCCTTCCAGCGCGACGGCTTCGGTGACAACCTGACCACCGGCGAGGACCAGTACAACAAGGATATCGTGGGCTACCGTCTCTCGGCCGAGTGGGAGCCGAGTGAGCAGCTCCTGGTCCGCCTCGCCTATGACAAGACCGAGGACGACTCCAACCCCGTCGCCGGCTGGCGTCCCTTCCCGGGTGCGGTCAGCGGCGCACCGGTGCTCGATGACGTCTTCGACAGCACCGCCGGCGCCGCGGACCTGCCGACCACCGCCGGTATCGACGGCAACAACACGGTCGAGAACGAAGGCTGGATGGTCTCCGTGGACTGGCACGTCACCGACACCCTCACGCTGCGCTCCATTACGGCGGACCGGGAGGACTACACGGAGTCGGTGATCGACTTCGACAGTCTCGCCGTGCCGGACTTCGACGCGCCGGTGATCTACGACAACGAGCAGTTCAGCCAGGAGTTCCAGCTGCTCTGGAACACGGACAAGGTCAGCGCTGTGCTCGGCTATTACTACCTCGACGCCGAGGCGGCCAACGACTTCGACGTGGTCCTCGGGCAGATCGGGCCCGTGACGGCCTACACCGGTGGCGTGGTCGAGACCGAGGCCTGGTCCGTGTTCGGCGACCTGACCTACAACCTCACCGACCGCCTGTCCGTGGCCGTCGGCGTGCGCTACACGGAGGACGAACGCCGGGCGGATATCTTCCGCGCCAACTACCTGGGCACCGGCTCGCCGTTCCTCGGCAACGACGCCGCCCTGCTGCTCGCGGTGACCTCCGACTACGAGGCCGACCAGACCTACGACGATACGTCGCCGCGCTTCAACGTGAGTTACAAGCTGACGGAAGACGCCACGGTCTACGCCGGCTACAGCAAGGGCTGGAAAGCGGGCAGCTTCGACCCCCGCGGCGCCAACTTCCTGACCCCGGCCGTGGAAGAGGGCTTCGACGCCGAGGAGCTTGACTCCTGGGAGGCCGGCCTCAAGGCCACCTGGTGGGAAGGCCGCGCGCTCACCAACATAGCCGTGTTCTACAGTGAATACACGGACATGCAGATCCCCGGCTCCGTGGGCGTCGACAGCGACGGCGACGGCGTCAACGACAGCTTCGTCGGCACGGTCACCAACGCCGGCGAGTCGGAGATCAGCGGCATCGAGGTCGAGGGCAGCTTCCTGTTCACGGAGAACT
Organism: Pseudohaliea sp.; assembly: GCF_054552115.1. Taxonomy (NCBI): domain Bacteria; kingdom Pseudomonadati; phylum Pseudomonadota; class Gammaproteobacteria; order Cellvibrionales; family Halieaceae; genus Pseudohaliea; species Pseudohaliea sp. The sequence goes on from NZ_JBTOLW010000007.1 coordinate 83,206, forward strand.
TCAGCGCCCAGTACGCGCTGAGCCTGCTCGACGCCGAGATCAAGGAGTGGTTCGTCGGCGGCGTCAACGTGGCCGACCAGCGCGAGATCCAGAACACGCCGGAGGAGATGGCCTTCGTCGCCCTCAACTACGATGTGCCCCTGGCCGGCGGTGACCTGCGCGTCTCCGCGAACTGGTCCTACAAGGGCGACATCACCCAGTTCGAGGTGGCCAACGCCTTCATCGACCAGGAGGCCTACAGCCTCTACAACGCCAGCATCACCTGGCTGTCTTCGGACGAGGACTGGCTCGTGGGCCTGCACGGCAAGAACCTCGGGGACGAGGAGTACCGCACCGCCGGCTACTGCTTCGGTGCCTCCGCCGGCTGCCCGTCGGCCCTCGGTCTCGAGGACAACACCACGGTGTTCTTTGCGCCGCCGCGGACCTGGACGGCCACCGTCGAGTACCGCTTCTAGGCGATAAAGATGGACCGTTTTCCGTCCCCGGCACCGCTGTTGCCGGAAATCCTCGCCCTGCACGGTAAGTGGCGGGCCCCGAATGCGGCGGTCTGCTGCGCGGGGGATACCCTCGACTGGGCTGCCTTCTGCGCCGCCAATCACCGCTTCGCCCACGGGCTCCTGAGCCGGGGCGTCGCCCCCGGCGACCGCGTAGGCGTGGTCATGAGCAACGGCCTGCCCATGCTGCAGGCCCTTTTCGGGACGCTCGCCGCCGGCGCGGTCTCGGTGCCCCTGAACCTGTCCGTGAACGACGACGCGGTCGTCGCCATGCTCACGGATGCGGACATCCGCGCACTCGTCGTCAGTGCAGACCAGCAACCGCGGCTCGCCGCGCTTCGCGACCGGCTGCCGGCGGGCCTGTCGCTGTGGCTCACCAGCGGCCCGGCGGATGACGGCTGGGACAGTCTCGACGACCTCTGCGCGGGCCAGCCGGAAACGCTGCCGGCCCAGGCGCTGGCCCTCGATCCCGAGGCGCCGCTCAATATCATCTACAGTTCCGGTACGACGGGGCTGCCCAAGGGCATCCTGCACACGCACCGCGGGCGCCGCGACTGGGCCTACGACCTTGCCATTGCCCTGCGCTATCACGGCGCGGCACGGACGCTGCTCACCATCGGCCTCTACTCGAACATCTCCTGGGTGGCCATGCTGACCACCTTGCTGGCCGGTGGCACGCTGGTTGTGCACGAGCGCTTCGACGCCGGCGCCTTCCTCGACGCCGTCGAGGAGGACGGCATCACGCACACGGCCATGGTCCCCATCCAGTTCCAGCGCGTGATCGCCGAGCAGCGCGAGCGCCCGCGGGACCTGTCGGGCATGCACGCGATGATGAGCTGCGGTTCGCCCCTGCGCGAGGGCCTGAAGCGCGATATCTTCGCGGCCTTTCCCTGCGGCATCGTCGAGCTCTACGGCCTCACCGAGGGCATCATCACCACCCTCGAACCCGAGGACGCGGAGGGGCGCTGGGATTCCGTCGGCCGCCCGCTCATCGGCACGGACATCGCCATCGTCGGTGACGACGACCGGCCCTGCGCCCCCGGCGACGCCGGGGAGATCGTTTCCCGCGGGCGCATCACCATGCCCGGCTACTGGAACCGGCCGGAGGCAAACGCGGAGGCGCGCTACATCGACGACCACGGTGAAGTCTGGCTGCGTTCCGGCGACGTCGGCCTCATCGACGGCGAGGGCTTCCTGTACATCGTCGACCGCAAGAAGGATATGATCCTGTCCGGCGGGCAGAACATCTACCCGCAGGACATCGAGGCGGTGCTGGTCACGCACCCGGCCATCGAGGACGCGGGCGTCATCGCCGCCCCCAGCGAGCGCTGGGGCGAGACGCCGCTGGCCCTGGTGGTACCCGCGGACCCCGCCGCCGATGCCGGCGAGCTGCTGGCCTGGGCCAACGGCGAGCTCGGCAGGCAGCAGCGCCTCGCCGATCTCCTGCTGGTGGAGGAACTGCCACGCAACCCGAACGGCAAGATGCTCAAGCGCGAACTGCGCGAGCGCTACGGAGACCGACGCTATGCCTGACCTTCACGAGCCCGGCTTTCGCGATCACTGGTACGACAGCGCCGACGGCCTGCGCCTCTACGCGCGCGTTTACCCCGGCCCCGGCGGTGACGCGCTGCCCGTGCTGTGCATGCACGGCCTGTCGCGCAATTCCGCCGATTTCGCCGGCCTCGCGGATCACCTGGCGCCGTCGCGGCGGGTGATCGTCGCCGAGCAGCGCGGCCGCGGCCGCTCCGCCTGGGACCCGGCCCCCGCCAACTACACGCCGCTGACCTACGTGCAGGACATGTTCAAGCTCCTCGATGAACTGGGCCTTGACCGGGTGGTGCTGATCGGCACCTCCATGGGCGGCCTGATGAGCTTCCTCATGGCCGCCCAGGCCCCGGAGCGCTTCGCCGGCATGGTCATCAACGACATCGGCCCGGAGATCGACCCGGCGGGCCTGGCGCGTATCCAGCGCTACGTCGGCAAGAACCCGCCGGTTGCGAGCTGGGACGAGGCGGTGGCGAAGACCCGGGAGATCAACGAGGTTGCGTTCCCGGACTACAGCGACGACGATTGGCTCGCCTTCACCCGCAACCTCTACGTGGAGGAGGACGGCGTGCCCGTGCTCGCCTATGACCCGGCCATTGGCGAGGGCATGGCGGACCCGGAGGAGACGGGGGCGGTGCCGCCGGATCTCTGGCCCGTCTTCGACGCAGCGGCCGCCGTGCCGATGCTGGTGATCCGCGGCGAGCTTTCGGACATTCTCGCGGCGGATTGCGTGAGGCGCATGGGCGAGCGCGACCCGGACCTCGAGGCGGTGGAAGTGCCGCGGGTGGGCCATGCGCCGATGCTCACGGAGCCGGAGGCGCTGCGCGCCATCGACGCTTTCCTGGCCCGTCTTTCCTGAAGCCCCGGGCGGGTCTCATTTGAGCTCGCGCGGGCCCTGTGCCATGCTTGCGCGCTGTTTCCCGCAGGCGCACAGCGATGCAGGTACTCTCCACATGGCATGAGCTTCTCGAGGCGCGGGACCCGTCCCGGCTCGGGGAAATTCTCGCCGAGGACTGCGTGTTCCACTCACCGGTGGTGCACACGCCGCAGGCCGGCCGTGAGCTCACGGCGCTCTACCTCACCGGCGCCATGCACGTCTTCAACGACAGCTTCCGCTACCTGAAGGAGGTCATCGACGCGCCGCACGCGGTGCTCGAGTTCAGCTGCACCGTGGACGGCATCGACATCAACGGTGTGGACATCATTACCGTGAACGCAGAAGGCCTCATCAGTGAGTTCAAGGTCATGGTGCGCCCGCTCAAGGCGGTGAACCTGCTCCACGAGCGCATGCGAGCGATGCTGGAGCAGCTGGGTGGCTGAGGGTCCGCAGCGCCTCATCGTCGGCATCAGCGGCGCCTCCGGCATCGCCCTGGGCGTGCGCGCGCTGGAGCTTCTGCGCGCCGCCGGCGTGGAGACGCACCTGGTCATGAGCAAGTCGGCGGAGCTGACGCTCCAGTCCGAGCTCGACCTCAGCGCGAAGGAGGTGCAGGCGCTGGCCGATGTCTGCTACCCGGTGAAGAACGTGGGCGCCGCCATCGCCAGCGGCTCTTTCCTCACGGCGGGGATGCTGGTCGCCCCCTGTTCCATCCGCAGCATGTCCGAGATCGGCAGCGGCGTCACCTCGACGCTGCTGACCCGCGCCGCCGACGTGGTGCTGAAGGAGCGGCGCCGGCTGGTGCTCATGGTGCGCGAGACGCCCCTGCACCTCGGCCACCTCAAGACCATGACCCGCCTCGCGGAAATGGGCGCAGTGATCGCGCCGCCCGTGCCCGCCTTCTACTCGCGCCCTGGCAGCGTGGACGAGATCGTGACCCAGAGCGCCGGCCGCGCCCTGGATCTCTTCGGGCTGCACAGCGACGAGGTCCGGCGCTGGGCCGGTGACTGAGCCGGGGGCGCGCTGAGTGCCGCTGCTCTTCGGAGTCGTTCTCCTCGACATGATCGGTTTCGGGATCGTCATTCCGATCCTGCCGTTCCTGTCGCCCACGCTCGGCGCCGACAAGCTCGATATCGCCATGATCATCGCCAGCTACGCGGTCTGCGCCGGGCTCTGCGGCCCCTTCTGGGGTCGCCTGTCGGACCGTATCGGCCGCAAGCCGGTGATCATGATCTGCATGACCGGGGCCGCCGCCTGCTACGGTCTCCTCGCCATGGCGAGCGAGCTGTGGATGATCTATGCCGCCCGGGCCGGCGCCGGGCTCATGGCCGGGAACCTGGGCGTCGCCTCGGCGATGATGGCGGACCTCACCGGCAGCGGCGAGCGCGCCCGCGGTATGGGCCTGATCGGCGCGGCCTTCGGTCTCGGGCTGGTGCTCGGGCCGGTGATCGGCGGCCTGCTCTCGGCCGACGGCAGCTTCCTGGTGCCCTGTCTGTTCGCCGGCGGCATGTCGCTGCTCGCCGTGGCTGCCGCAGCGTTCTTTCTGCGCGAAAGCCTGCCGCCGGCGCACCGCGCCGAGCAGCGCGCTGAGCGGGACGCCGCGCCGGCGGAGAGCACCTGGGCCCTGCTGCGGCGCACCCGAAGCCGCCTGCTGCTGGCCCAGTTCGTGCTGCACACGTCGAGTGTCAGCGCCTTCACCTACCTGTTCCCGCTCTGGGTCGGCGACCTGCTCGCCTGGGGCCCGCACGAGGTGGGCATCGTTTTCGGCATCCAGGGTGCGATCATGGCCACGAGCCAGGGCCTGCTCATGGGCCCCCTGGTGCGCCTCGCCGGGGAGATTCCCCTGCTGCGCGCCTGCGTCGGCCTTTTCCTCGCGGGCCTGGGCATTGCCGTGGCCGCAAACGGCATGGTCGGCATGCTCGCCTCGGTCTTCGTGGGGCTGACCGGGGCGACCCTGTGCATGCCTGTACTGCAGTCGCTGACCAGCCGGCGAACCCCGGCGGCGCTGCGCGGGCGCATGATGGGCGCGGCCGCCTCCGCCTCGGCCTGGGGCCGGGTGCTCGGCCCGCTGCTGGCCGGTGTGCTGCTCACCCATTTCGGCTACCGCACGGCGTGGCTATGCTTCGCGGTGGTGGTGGCGGTGTATTTCTCCTGGGCCGTCGTGCAGCCGCGCGAGGCCGACCACCCGCATCCCGCATGACCTGACAAGAGGAGCGTTTCATCCATGGCTACCCACCTTTTCGACCTCGACGGCAAGATCGCCTTCGTCAGCGGCGCCAGCCGCGGTATCGGCGAGGCCATCGCCCGGCTGCTCGCGGAGCAGGGCGCCCACGTCATCGTGTCCAGCCGCAAGGAACCCGATTGCGAGGCGGTGGCCGCGAGCATCCGCGAGGCCGGCGGCAGCGCCGAGGCCATGGCCTGCCACGTCGGCAGCATGGACGACATCCACGCCACCATGACGCGGATCCGCGAGGGCCACGGCCGCCTGGATATACTCGTCAACAACGCCGCGACGAACCCCTACTTCGGGCATGTGCTCGACACGGACCTGGGCGCTTTCCAGAAGACCGTCGACGTGAATATCCGCGGCTACTTCTTCATGTCCGTCGAGGCCGGCAAGCTGATGAAGGAGCAGGGTGGCGGTGCGATCGTGAACACCGCGTCCATCAATGCAATCCAGCCCGGCCCCCTGCAGGGCATCTACTCCATCACCAAGGCCGCCGTGGTCAACATGACCCGGGTCTTCGCCAAGGAGTGCGGGCCCCTGGGCATCCGCTGCAACGCGCTCCTGCCCGGCCTCACGAAGACGAAGTTCGCCGGCGCGCTGTTCGAGCACGAGGAGATCTACCAGCGTGCGATGGAGCAGATCCCCCTGGGCCGCCATGCGGAGCCGCAGGAAATGGCGGGTACGGTACTGCTCCTCGTTTCCGAGGCGGGCAGCTACATCAACGGCGAAACCATCCTCGTGGACGGCGGCATCACGATTTAGCGTGGCTGGCGGGGTGGCCGGCCCGGCTCAGGCGGCCTCGCGCAGATAGGCGAAGCCGCCCTCCTTGATGTAGAGCTCACAGTACTCGCCGCCGGTGGGCGTGAGCACACCGCCGGGGGGAATGCGCAGCCAGCTCCAGCGGCGATAGGTACCGTGCTCGTCGGCGAAGGCGCCGGCGAGGACCAGCAGCTCGGCCCCGGCAGGGAAGGTCAGGGTGCCGAGGGAGGCCGGGTCTTCCCAGCGCTCGAGGCGCGCCGAGTCGGCGTAGGGCTCCTGGGCGTAGAGCTTCTTCCAGGCGACGCCCTTGCGGACGCTGCCGCGCCAGGGCTGGCCGGCTGTCTGCACGGCGACCTTTTCCCGGTCGTTCCCCGGGTACTGGCGCAGCTTCACGAACAGCGTGCAGCCCTCTTCGGAGTAGGGGGCATGGGAATAGCCCTCCGGGTTCAGCAGGTAGGTGCCCGCCGGCCAGTGGCCGCGGTCGTCGGAAAACACGCCCTCGAGGACGAGGATCTCCTCCCCCTCCGGGTGGTCGTGGCGCGGAAAGCGCGCGCCGGGCGCGTAGCGCACGAGGGACGTGACCTGGCCCGCTTCGGCGCGGCCGACGAGGTGCAGGCGCTTGCGCTGCACGTGGCCCCCGGGGCTCTCGGTCCAGGGCAGGTCCTGGGTGTCGATGGCCAGGCGCTGGCGGAAGTCGCCGTTCAGCACCTTGAGTTCCTCGCACATGGTATGTTCACCGTTTCGTTCGAATTACTCTTCATTACTGTATTACGCTTCTCAACCTTGTTTGGACAGCCGCCTCCGGCGCGGGTTCCAGGGCGGCGGACCACGGGAGAATCCCTTGCCGCAGCCCTCTTTGTCTCACGTTTATGTTACGCACAGGCTGCCGGGCGAGCGCATTGCGGAACTTGGCCAGCACTGCGACATGGCTTGCTGGCCGGGCCCGGGCCTCCTGCCCGCCGACGCGCTGCGCGCGGCGGTGTCGGAGGCGGACGGCCTCGTCTGCCTGCTCACGGACCGCATCGACGCCGGGTTGCTGGCATCGGCCCCGCGGCTGCGCTTCATCAGCAGCCTCTCCGTGGGCCTCGACCACGTGGACCTGGCGGCGGCGACGGCGCGGGGCATAGCCGTCGGTCACACCCCCGGTGTGCTGGTGGATGCCACCGCCGACACGGCCTTCGCGCTCCTCCTGGCTGCGGCGCGGCGCATCGCCGAGGCCGATGCCTTCGTGCGTGCCGGAGACTGGCGCCCTGAGAACGCCTGGTCGCCGGACTTCTTCCTCGGCCGGGACCTCGCCGGCGCGACCCTCGGCCTGGTCGGCCTCGGTGCCATCGCCCGGGCCGTGGCCCGGCGCGCGGCGGCCTTCGGCATGCGCGTCGTCGGCTGGAACCGCAGCCCGCGCGACGTCCCCGGGGTGGAGCAACTGCCGCTGGACGATGTACTGGCCGAGAGCGACTTCGTCAGCGTGCACGTGGCGCTGGCGCCGGAGACCCGGGGTCTCCTCGATGGCGAACGCCTTGCCCGCCTGCGCCGCGGCGCGGTGCTCATCAATACCGCGCGGGGCGGTATCGTCGACGAGGTGGCGCTCGCCGAGGCACTGGCGAGCGGCCGGCTGGGCGCCGCCGGCCTCGACGTCTACGAGCGGGAGCCGCTGGCTGCCGGCAGCCCGCTGCTGTCCGCGCCGAACACGGTGCTCACGCCGCACATCGGCAGCGCCACCGCCCTGACGCGCCGGCGCATGGCGGACCTCGCAGCGGCCAACGCCCTCGCCGCCCTGCGCGGTGAGCGCATGCCGCACTGCGCCAACCCGGAAGTCTACGGCTAGCGGCTCTCGCGGAGGCCGTCAGGGCGCCTCCGGCAGGGCGCGCAGCCCCTGGCGGATGGCCCGCCGGGCCAGGTCTTCGTTGACCCGGTTGCGGTCCTCGATGATCTTGCTGATACGCACGTTCCAGACCGCGTCCTCGGTCGCCGCGTCGAAGAGAATGACCGCGATGTTGGCCGTCTCCCGCACGGCGCCGAGCGCGTAGGCGTTGTCGATGGACGCCTGGTCGACATTGCGGTTGGGGACGGCGGCGGGCCGGTAGCTCACGTTGTCGGCGCTGCGGCTGACCGCGCCGTCGACCAGCCCCGTCGCCGCCACATAGTCGACCAGGAAGTCCGGGTTGTCCGCGACGCGCCGGTAGCCTTTCCCGGCCAGGGTTTCGTCCACCGCGGCACGCAGCACCGGGTCGAGCCGGTAGATGCTGTCGGCGCCGGAGCCCTTCACCGGCAGCGCGGGCCGGCGCCAGGCGTAGGTCTGGTAGTTGCCCGCAGCGAAACCTGCCGTGTCGGCCGGGTCGGTCTGGATGCCGGCGGTGCAGCCGGCCAGCAGCGTGCTAAGCAGCAGCGTGGTGAGCAGCAGGGTGGTCAGGGCGCGCATCGGGAGCCTCGCTTGCGGTGTGCTGCCTTCAAGTGTAGCAGAGAAGCTGTTGCTCTCGGCGGCAACGTGGCAGATCGGATGGCTATCTGCGGCGAAAAACCCTCAACTTGCAGGGATATTGTCCTGCGGGCTCAGGTGCCGCCGTCGCTGCGCGGCGCTTCCAGGGGCCGCAGCCAGGCCTCCAGCCCCGGCAGCGCCGCCCGCGCGGACTCGCCGGCCGCTCGCGTGGCATAGCGGCCGTACAGGACCAGGTAACGGGCCGCGCCGCCGCTGTCCCCGCGCTGCAGCCATGCCGCCTCTGCCAGCCGGTGTTCGCTGATGAAGCGCTGCGCCGCCGTCCGGGTACTGAAGGCGCCGAGCTGCAGCGTGAACTGCTGCGCAGCGGTGCCCGCGCCCGAGGGCGGGCCGCCCGTCGCAGCGCGGCCGCTGAGGTTGCCGCCAAGGCAGCGCGACACGGCGAGCTCGTTGCCCGCCGACACCTGCCGGTACTTTTCCCGGAAGGCCTTGTCGACCTTCCTGCCGTAGGCGGAAGCGTTCGCGTTGCGGTAGCGGGTGAGCCGGCTGGGGCCGCCGTTGTAGGCCGAGTAGCTCGCCCGGGCGAGGTTCTCGATACCGCCCGGCTGCCGGTGTTCCCCCTTGCGCAGGGCGTAGCGCACCAGGTAGTCCAGCAGTACCTCCGTCCCTGCAGTCCCGTTGTAGGCGATGTCCCAGCGCAGGCGCTGCTGGTCGTAGAAGCCGCGCCAGACCCGCTCGTTGACCTGCATCAGGCCCACATCGCCGGTGCCCGAGCGCAGCGGCACCAGCTTGCGGTCCTCGCTGACCACGTAGTGGCGCCAGCAGCTTTCCTGCCAGGCCGTGGCCAGCACGAGGTGACGGAAGAGGGTACGGTAGTCGGGCGCGAGCTCCCGGCCGTCCAGCGCCTCGCCGATCGCGGTCTCCAGCAGCGCCGCGACCTCCGGCAGATACTCCGCGAGGTCGTCCCGCTGTGGGGCCCAGCGGTTGAGCCGGTCTGCCGGCGCGGCGACGGCGCTCGGGAAGGGTGACAGGTCCAGGCGCCAGCCGGCGGCCAGCGGGCCCTCGAGGTGCGCCCGGAACAGGCGCTCCAGGACCGGGTCCAGCTCGCTGCTGTAGCGCAGGAGCGCGTCGCCGTCCTCGCCACCGAGGAGGCGTGCCAGGCGGCGCAGGCCGTCCGCGGAGATGTCGAGCCCGACGCCCGGGCCGAGCTCGTCGAGGGCGGCCAGTGCGTCGGCGGCGGCGAGCGCGCTGAACAGCAGTAGCGGCTCCTCCCCCGGCTGCTCGAGGGCGATGCGGCGCAGGACCGGTGCCAGGGCCTGCCAGCTGTCGAGGAACCAGGCTCGCACGGGGTCTGCTGCGCCCACGGCGGTCGACGCCAGCATGTCGTCGAGCCGGTAGCGGCTCTCGATAAGGACCTCCAGGAGCGCTTCGCGCAGCGCCTCGAGCTGCGTCGCCGCGGCGTAGTGCTTTACCGCCAGTACCAGCAGCGCGTCCATCTGCTGCCAGCGGGCCTGCCAGCGGTCGCGCTCCGCGGCGGAAAGGGGGGCCGCCGGCGGTGCCGGCTCCCCGGCGGGTTCCACCGTGAAGCGCACGTCGGCGCCGACGCCCTCGCCATCGACGCGCAGGGCCGTCAAGCGCAGGCTGTCGAGCAACGCGTCGATCTGCGCCCGGGACTGGCGGGGCAGGACCTCCGGCAACAGCGCGCTCATCGCCTCGAGCTGCGGCCGGAGGTCGACGCGATAGTCCGCGAAGAAGGCCCTGGCGCCGTTTTCTGCCAGCTGCTGCAGCCGGTGGTCCGCCGGCAGCGGCTCGCCATTGCTGTCCAGGAGCCGGGTTCGCGCCGGTTCAAAGCCGACTGCCGTCCCCGCTTCGCGCAGCGCCGGCATGCCCGTGAGGTCGAGCCTGCCCCGCCAGCGCAGCAGGGTTGTGCAGGCACCGCTCGCGCCCACCCCCAGCCGCGCCTGCATCCTGGCAACAAGGCCGAGCTGACCCGCCTGCGGAGTCAGCGAGGGCTCGCTCAGGATAAGCTGGCTGCAGTTCACGCGGCCGCCGAGCAGGTCGTGCGTGCCCGCCGGCCCGCTGAACAGCTGCCTTTCCAGCAGCCGCTGCAGGAGGGCGGCGTCGAGATGCAGGGGAACGGTGACGCTGCGGGCGTTGTCCGGCGGAACGGGCGCTGCCCCCGCCTGGCTGGCGGCCAGGGCGAGAAGCAGGGCGCCGGCGGCCCGGCGCAGGGGCCGGGGTGGACGCCGTGGGCTGTGGCGACGGTATGCGCTGATCACCCGTGCAGCATACCTCATGGGCGCGGGCTCAGCGCCGCACCGAGGCGCGGTAGGCGCGCGGTGACAGCCCGACCACGCTCTTGAAAGCACGGGAGAAGTAGAGCGCGTCCGTGTAGCCCAGGGTGGCGCTCACCGCCTTTACACTGCGGCCCGGCTCGTCCAGGAGCCGGCAGGCGGCCTCCATTTTCATCTGCAGGAAGTGGCGTATCGGCGGCACGCCTGTGAGGGCGCGGTAGCGGTTGACGAAGTGGTAGCGGGAGAGGTTGGCCACGCCGGCGAGCTCGTCGAGGCTGAGCTGACCGTCGAGACGGCTGCGCATGTGGGCCTGGACCGCCGCGAGGTCGAGCTCGCCCGGGCGCCCGGTGCGCCGCTGGCGCACGGCCAGGGCGAAGCGGGTCATGAGGTGGCGCAGGTGGTTGGCGGCATCGACATAGGCCAGCAGGTTATAGCCGGTGCTGCGCACCGCCAGCAGGCTGTCGAAGCTCGCCGCCAGCGCGGGGCTGGCGCCGGCGTGCTGCACCGCCCGGCCCCGCTGGAAGCCGAGGCGCTCGATGAAGCTGTCGCTCGCGGCCCCGCGGAAGTGAACCCAGTAGAGGGTCCAGGGGTTGCGCCGGTCAGCGCCGTAGCCGTGGGAAGCACCGGCGGGAAGCAGCACCAGGTCGCCGGCGCGGACGGACTGGCGCCCTTCCAGCTCCAGCCAGCCGCCGCCGGCCGTGCAGTAGAGCAGCAGGTTGTCGTCCGGTGCCTGGCGGCGCATACGGTGGTCCCGGGCCCGCGGGTAGTAGCCCATGGCCGTCGGGTAGCAATCGCGGGTAAGCGGGTCCGTTTCCAGGGACGCCAGCACGAACGCCGGCGTCAGCAACCTGACGCCATCTTTTGGGAGAGGCCAGTCGGACGGTCGGCTCAAGGCCCGTGTGGCAGTATTTCCATCACCGCAATATAGTCCATGTCATTCACAATTTCGTCAATAGCAGCGGCGCGCCCCGGGTGCTAGGGTGGTGGGCCCGTTTAATAACAGATCACGAGGTTCACGATGCCTGCCCAGGTTCCGCTGTACATCAATGGTGAGTTCACCCAGAGCAGCAGCACAGAGTGGCTGCCCGTGCTCGATCCGGCCACCCAGTCCGTGCTTGCGGAAGTGCCCCTGGCCACCGCCGACGAGATCGATGTCGCTGTCGCCACGGCAAAGGACGCCTTCCAGCGCTGGCGCGAGGTGCCGGTGCCGGAGCGCGCCCGGCTCATGCTGCGTTACCAGGCCCTGCTCAAGGAACACCACGACGAGCTCGGCGAGCTCCTCGCCCGCGACACGGGCAAGACTTTCGAGGACGCCAAGGGCGATGTCTGGCGCGGTATCGAGGTGGTCGAGCACGCGGCGAACATCCCCTCCCTGCTCATGGGGGAGACCGTCGAGAACGTCGCCGGCGGTATCGACAGCTACAGCGTGACCCAGCCCCTGGGCGTATGCCTCGGCATCACGCCGTTCAACTTCCCGGCGATGCTGCCCCTGTGGATGTTCCCGCTGGCCATCGCCTGCGGCAACACCTTCGTCCTCAAGCCCTCGGAGCAGGTGCCCCTGACGCCCATGCGCCTGGCGGAGCTGTTCGCCGAGGCCGGCGCGCCGAAAGGTATCCTGAACATTGTCCACGGCGCTGTGCCGCAGGTGGACCAGCTGCTCGCGCACCCGGATATCCAGGCCGTGTCCTTCGTCGGCTCTTCCCGGGTCGGCGACATCATCTACCGCCAGAGCGCGGCGGCGGGCAAGCGCGTGCAGTGCATGATGGGCGCGAAGAACCACATGGTGATCATGCCCGACGCCGACAAGGACAGCGTTCTCAATGCCCTGGTCGGAGCCTCCGTGGGCGCCGCGGGGCAGCGCTGCATGGCTATCTCCGTCGCGCTGTTCGTCGGCGAAGCGGCCGAGTGGATCCCGGAACTCGCCGAGCGCGTGGGCAAGGCCCGCCCCGGTGCCTGGGACGACGCCGGCGCGGCCTACGGCCCGCTCATCTCCACTGCGGCCCGGGACCGCGTCCTCGGCCTCATCGCCAAGGGCAAGGAAGAGGGCGCCACCTGCCTGCTCGACGGCTCCGACTGCGTCGTCGACGGCTTCCCGGACGGCAACTGGGTGGGCCCGACGATCTTCAGCGACGTCACGCCGGACATGACGATCTACAAGGAAGAGATCTTCGGTCCGGTGCTGTGCTGCATGCAGGCCGACACGCTCGAGGCCGCGATCGCGCAGATCAACGCCCTCGAGGTGGGCAACGGCACCTCGATTTTCACCGCTTCCGGCGGCGCGGCGCGCAAGTTCCAGCACGAGGTGGCCGTGGGTAACGTGGGCATCAACATCCCCATCCCGGTGCCCCTGCCCTTCTTCAACTTCAGCGGCTGGCGCGGTTCCTTCCGCGGCGATCTGCACCCCTATGGCAAGCAGGCAGTGCGCTTCTACACCGAGACCAAGACAGTGACCGCCCGCTGGCGTCACGCCGAACCGGAGGCCGCCGGCAGCCAGCCGAACATGAGCATCAACCTGCGCTAGGCCGGCATCCGCCAGGAGGACAGCCATGGACTTCACCCTGTCTGCAGAGCAGCAGGCCTTCATGGACAGTGCGCGTGCGTTCGCCGGGGATGTCCTCGCCCCGAACGCGGCGCGCTGGGACGCGGAGGCGATCTTCCCCAAGGACGCCCTGGCCGCCGCCGGCGAGCTGGGCTTCATGGGCATGTACACCCCGGAGGCCGCCGGTGGCCTCGGCATGGGACGGCTCGACGCCAGTCTCATCGTCGAGGAGCTGGCCCGCGGCTGCACGACCACCACGGCCTTCCTGACCATCCACAACATGGCCACGAGCATGATCGGCAGGTACTGCCGGGAGGCGGTCATCGAGGCGTGGTGCCCGGAGCTGGTGGCCGGCACGAAGCTCGCGTCCTACTGCCTGACCGAGCCCGGTGCGGGCTCGGACGCCGCCTCGCTGCGCACGCGTGCCGAGCGCGACGGCGATGACTACGTCATCAACGGTGCCAAGGTATTCATCTCCGGCGCCGGTGACACGGACGTGCTCGTGGTCATGCTGCGAACGGGCGACGCCGGCCCGAAGGGCATTTCGGCGCTGCTGGTGCCGGCGGATACGCCCGGTATCAGCTATGGCAAGAAGGAAGAGAAGATGGGCTGGAACGCCCAGCCCACGCGCATGGTCAGCTTCGACAACGTGCGCGTGCCGGTGGAAAACCGGCTCGGCGAGGAGGGGCAGGGCTTCTCCATCGCCATGGAGGGCCTGGACGGCGGCCGCATCAACATCGCCACCTGCAGTGTCGGCACGGCGCAGCAGGCGCTGAACGATGCCGCGGCCTACGTGCAGGAGCGGCAGCAGTTCGGCAACGCGATCGCCGATTTCCAGGCCACGCAGTTCAAGCTCGCCGACATGCTCACGGAGCTGGTGGCCGCTCGACAGATGATCCGCCTCGCCGCCAGCAGGCTCGACGCCGGCGACCCGCAGGCGACGACCTACTGCGCCATGGCCAAGCGCTTCGCCACGGATGCGGGCTTTTCGGTCTGCAATGATGCGCTGCAGCTCTTCGGCGGCTACGGCTACATCCGCGAGTACCCCCTCGAGCGCTACGTGCGCGACACGCGCGTGCACCAGATCCTCGAGGGCACGAACGAAATCATGCGCGTGATCGTCGCGCGACGGCTACTCATGGAAGGTGCACTGGAGGTAATCCGATGATCAGCAGCACATCTGACAAGATCAAGGTGGAGCTGCGCGGCCACACCGCGCTGGTCACCATCGACAACCCCGCCGCGAATACCTGGGACACGGAAAGCCTGCCGGCGCTGCGCGACCTGGTCGCGGAGCTGAACGCCGCAGACTCCGTGTTCGCCCTCGTGCTCACCGGCGCCGGGGATAAGTTCTTCTCCGCCGGCGCCGATCTCAAGCTCTTCGCCGACGGCGACACGGCTGTCGCCGGGGAGATGGGGCGCCTCTTCGGCGAGGCCTTCGAGGCGCTGGCCGATTTCCGCGGTGTCTCCATCGCCGCGGTGAACGGCTTCGCCATGGGGGGCGGCCTCGAGGTCGCCCTCGCCTGCGACCTGCGGGTGGTGGCCGAGAACGCGAAGCTGGCCCTGCCGGAAGCGCGGGTGGGGCTGCTGCCCTGCGCCGGTGGCACGCAGCGCCTGGCCTGGCTCGTGGGCGAGGGCTGGGCCAAGCGCATGATCCTGTGCAACGAGCGCATCGACGCGGCGACCGCCGAGCGCATCGGCCTCGCCGAGGAAGTGGTCCCGGCCGGGGAGGCGCTGGACCGCGCCCTGGCCCTCGCCGAGCAGGCCGCGCAGCAGAGCCCGACCTCCGTGGCGCACTGCAAGCAGCTCATCCACTCGGCCCGTGACAAGGCGCTGGCCGATGGGCTCGTGGGCGAGCGCGAGCGCTTCGTCGAGCTCTTCTCCACCGAGGACCAGCGCGAGGGGGTCAACGCCTTCCTCGAGAAGCGGGAACCGGCCTGGAAAAACCGCTAGGAGGTAGCATGAGCGACGACGCACCGGTCATCGTCTCGGAGCAGCCCGCGGCCAATGGCGCCGTGGGCATGGTCACGCTGAACGTACCGAAGACCCTGAACTCCCTGACCCTGGAAATGGTCGACCTGCTGCAGGAGGCGCTCGACCGCTGGCGTGAGGACCACAGCATCCGCGCCGTGTTCATCGCCGGTGCCGGGGAGAAGGCCTTCTGTGCCGGCGGTGATGTCCAGGCCCTGCACGCCTCGGCGGTGAAGAACCCCGGCGGCCCCTGCGACTACGCGGAGGCGTTCTTCGCCCGCGAGTACCGCATGAATTACACGCTGCACACCTATCCCAAGCCGATCATCTGCTGGGGCCACGGCATCGTCATGGGCGGCGGCCTCGGCATCATGGCCGGTTGCCGCCACCGGGTCGTGACGGCGTCCACCCGCATCGCCATGCCGGAAGTCACCATCGCGCTCTTCCCGGACGTGGGCGGCAGCTGGTTCCTGAACCACATGCCTGGCGGCGCCGGCCGCTTTCTCGCGCTCACGGCGGCGAACATCAACGCCACCGATGCGCTGTTCCTGGGCCTCGCCGACCGCTTCATCAGCGCCGACAAGTGCGATGCGGTGGTCGAGCGGCTGCTGGCCCAGCCCTGGAGCGAGGACCCGGCCGCCAACCACGGCCTCGTCCGCCACCTGTTGCGCGAGTTCGAGGAGAGCGCCGACGCCCTGCCGCCGGCGCAGGTGCAGCCGCACCTCGAGACCATCCGCCGGCTCACGGACGGCGACGACATCCACCAGGTGATCGACAACATCCTCGCCCTGGATACGGACGACAAGTGGCTCGCGAAGGCCCGGGACGCCCTGGCCAATGGCTCGCCGCTCGCCGCGCGCTGGATCGACCGGCAGCTGGAGCGCACGCGGCACAGCTCCCTGCGCGAGGTGTTCCAGGCCGAGGTGGTGCTGGCCACCCGCATCGTCCGTCACCCGGAGTTTGCCGAGGGCGTGCGCGCGCTGCTCATCGACAAGGACCGGCAGCCGGCCTGGCAGTACGAGCACTCCCGGGCGGTACCCGGGGAGGTTCTCGACGGCTTCTTCCTGCCGCCCTGGCCACAGAACCCCCTCGCCGACCTATAACGAACACAGGAGTCACACCATGGCACATGTCGCCTTCATCGGCCTCGGCAACATGGGAGGGCCCATGGCGGGCAACCTCCTCACCGCGGGTCACTCGGTCACCGTTTTCGACCTGGTTCCGGAAGCCTGCGCGGCGCTCGCCGGGCAGGGCGCTGCCGTGGCCGACTCGGGGCAGGCGGCCATCGAGGGTGCCGAGTACGTCATTTCCATGCTGCCGGCGGGCAAGCACGTCAAGGGCCTCTACCTTGGCGAGGATAAGGGCGAGGACAAGGGCGAGGGCGGCCTGCTCGCGCGCCTGGACGGGAGCGTGACCGTCCTCGACTGCAGCACCATCGACGCGCCCACGGCGCGGGAGGTCGGCGAGGCCGCCGCCGCCGCGGGCATCGGCTTCATGGACGCGCCGGTTTCCGGCGGGGTCGCGGCGGCGAAGGCGGGTACGCTGGCCTTCATGTGCGGCGGTGACGCCATGACCTTCGAGAAGGCCCGTGTCGTGCTCTCGGCCATGGGCAAGAACATCTTCCACGCCGGCCCCGCGGGGGCCGGGCAGGTTGCCAAGGGCTGCAACAACATGCTGCTGGCCATCCACATGATCGGCACCTGCGAGGCGCTGGAGATGGGCGCGCGCAACGGCCTCGACCCGAAGGTGCTGTCCGAGATCATGCTCGCCAGCTCCGGCCGCAACTGGTCCCTGGAGGTGTACAACCCCTACCCGGGCGTCATGGACGGTGTGCCGGCCAGCAACGATTACCAGCCGGGCTTCATGGTCGACCTGATGGTCAAGGACCTGGGCCTGGCCATGGACATCGCCGGCCAGGCGGGGGTCGACAACCAGATGGGCCAGCTGGCCCGCAAGCTCTACGAGGCCCACCAGGCCGGCGGCAACGGGCCCCGGGATTTCTCCTCGATCCTGGAGCGCTTGAAGGGCTGAGCCCGGGGGCCCTGCCGGGCCCGGTCAGTGACCCGCCGCGATGCCGGTCCACGCCGCTAGGGCGTGGCGGCTTCCGCCGCGGCCGCTTCGACTTTTTCTTCCGTTTCCCCGGCGCTGTCGCCGCCACCCGCCAGCGCCTCCAGGCTGTCCACGATGCGGTCGTGGTCGTAGCGGCTGATCGTGAACCACGGCGCCCAGGTGCTGGATTTCAGGAAGCGCGCCTCGTCGCCGGCGAGGAGCGACAGCTCGATCGTCTCTTCGCCGGTATCGACGATGAGGGTCCGGGTGGTGGCGGCCTCAGCCGGTGCCTCGGCGACGGCCATGACCTGCAGCCCCTCCAGGGCGCGCACGAGGTCGTCGGCCGCGCCGTCTTCCACCGCCGCGCCGTCGAGGCGCCAGCCCTCGTCACCGCGCTCCAGCCGGTGCCCGTCCCAGCGCACCGCCGACGGGACAGGGATGGCGGCCAGGCCGCGGTCCAGCCAGCCGCTGTCATCCGCCGGCGCGTCGTAGGCGTTGAAAGCGATACTGTAGATGGCCTCGCTGTCTGCTGCGCGCGCGTGTACCTGGCGGAAACCCGGGGCGGAGCCGAGGAAGACCGTGGCGAGAACGGTATCGCCTTCGAGGAACTCCAGCCGCCGCTCGAAGGTCTCTTCGGCCACCGCGAAGCGCTCCCGGGCCGAGCGGCTCTGTGCCACCGGCCAGCCGGGGTTTGCCTCCAGGGCGCCAAGCAGCGTGGCCACGCGCCCCGGCGCCACGGGCAGAGCGCTTGCGGCGAGCGTCCAGCCGTCATCAGCGCGCACGAGGCGGGCAGACGCGCCCTCGCTATCGCTGACCCGCAGCGCGTCCGCACGGTCCGCCAGGCCGGCGTCCAGCAGCGGCTGCGCCACCGCGTCGCCAGCGTCTGTGCCGGGCCGGTAGACCGCCGCCGTCACCAGCAACTGTGCGGCCAGCAGGGCGCCAAGTACCGGTATCAGGGAGCGGTTCATGCAAGGATCCTCCGGTAACGGTTGCGGCGCTGCCGCTGGCGCAGCTGGTGCACGAGGGCGATCAGGCCGAGGAGTGCCAGGGCGAGGCCGTAGTTCAGGTACTCGATGCGCGCCTGCGCGCCTTCCTCCAGCGGCGGCAGGGTGCGGTTGAAGTGGGCCCGGGAGCGGATCTCCAGCAGGCTGCCATCGGCGAGGGCCCAGTCCACCGCGCCGAGCAGCAGCTCCACGGGGCTCAGGTACTGGGTGCCGCTGGCGGCCACCAGCCCCGAGAGCACCTGGTCGCTGGCGAAATCATTGGAGCCGATCACCAGCAGCCGTGCGGAAGCGGGCGAGCGGCGCAGCAGTCCGCCGAAGTCTTCCCCCGCGTCCGTGGCGCCGGCCTCTTCTTCTCCGGCGTCAGCCGGTTCCGGGACTGGCGGTGGCTCATCGAAGGCGCTGGCGAAGCGTCCCTCGACCAGTACCCCCAGGGTCTCCCGCGCGAGGGGGGCATCGCCGGGTGAAAGGAGCTTGCCGCCCGCCGGGTCTACGCCCGGCATGACGTCCCGGGCATCGGAGCGCCAGCTCTCCGGGGAACTGACGAGCAGGGGCGTTACGGTCCTGTCCTCACCGCCGCTCGCGTCCACCGGCGAGGCCCAGGCCAGGGTCAGGTTCGGCAGCCCCGCGGTGACCGGGTGTTCGCCGTTCAGGCCGGGCTCGCGCAGGTCGAGGAAGTAGGGGTAGTCCACGAACTGCATGTCGCGGAACTCGTAGCCGCCGATGCGGCGCACCACCGGTACGGGGAAAGCCCCGTGCTGCCGGTCCAGCACCAGCGTGTCGGCGATGCGGATGCCCTGCGCCTCCAGCCAGGCGCGCAGCCCGCTGTCGACCTCGCGCATGCGCAGGCGCTCGCCGCTGAGCTCCACGGAGTAGTTCGAGCTGGCGACGATCACCGTGCCGCCGCGCATGAGGTACTGGTCAACGGCGAACACGGCGCGCTCGTCGAGGTCCTCCGGCGCCATGAGCACCAGCAGGTCGGCGGACGGGGCGACGCTGCCGTCGGAGAGATCCTCGCGCAGGATGCTGTATTCCCGGGTCACCCCCTGCTCGAGGGTGTCGAAGCTGTGCCCCGACGGCGGCATGCCCGGAAACTGCGGGCCGCCGTCGGGCAGCGCCAGCGCGACGGTCTTGGTGAAGCCGCTGGCGAAGCGCTTGATGCCGGCCTCGAGGCTGGTGAGGAAGCTGCCCGGATCGAAGTTGCCCGTGGGCAGCTGCACGACCTGGTGGTCGTCTTCCAGGGTGAGGTAGAAGAAGAACTCCCGCGGGTCGTCGAGGGAGGCGAGCATGGGCTGGAAACCCCACTCGTCCATGATGCGCCTGGCGACGGCGCCGTCACCGGCCTCGGGCTCGATGAACTCCACGCGGAACTTGCCGCCGCTCTTCGCGACCTGTTCGTCGAGCGTCGTGCGGATCGCGTCGCGGTAGTCCCGGAGCAGCTTCGGCAGCAGCTCGTCACGGGAGACATAGGCGGTAAAGGTGATTGGCGACTCGACCTGCTCGAAGAGGTTGCCGCCGGCCTGGTAGGCGTAGAGCACGTCGCGCACGGCGCGGGTGAGGTCGAACTCCGGGTTGCGCAGTACCACCTCGGGCTGGCCGCCGGTGCCGGTCTTCACCTCGATGAGGTCGCCGAAGGAGAGCGTCTCGTGTTCACCCCCGTACTGCACGAGCACGTCGAAGTAGGCGTTCACCAGCGCGGACTGGTAGCGGTCCGCAACCTGGAAGGGCTTGGCATTGATGCCGTATTCCTCGTTGGCCTCCTGCTCCTTTTCCGGGTCCCGGGCCGGGTCCACGAATTCGACCCGCACCCGGTCGCCGCCAGCGATCGCATATTCGCGCAGCAGGTCCTTGAGCTGCGGCACGAGCGGGGCCAGCAGCGGGTGCGTGCGCTCGCTGAAATAGCCGCGGATGAGCAGCGGCTCCTGCAGCCGGGCAAGCACGTCGTGGGTCGGCGCCGAGATGGAGTACAGCCGGCCCTCGGTGACATCGGCGCGCAGCATGGGCAGCTGCTGCAGCCAGACGGCGCCGAGCAGGAGGTTGGCCACCACCAGTCCCGTGGCGATGCGCCAGCGGCGGTGCCGCGGGTGCCCGCCGGCGGCCCAGCGCTCGCTCTCCAGCGTGTACACATTGAGTACCAGGAACACGCCGCAGACCGCGAGGTAGTAGTAGAGGTCACGGGCGTCGATCACCCCGCGGGTGATGCTGTCAAAGCGCGATCCCGAGCCGAGCAGGCGCAGCAAGCCGCCCACATCATCGCCGAAGAACCCGGTGAGCAGCGGGCTGCCGAGCATGTACAGGAGCCCGGCGA
The DNA here is from genome assembly GCF_054552115.1 of Pseudohaliea sp. Lineage (NCBI taxonomy): Bacteria > Pseudomonadati > Pseudomonadota > Gammaproteobacteria > Cellvibrionales > Halieaceae > Pseudohaliea > Pseudohaliea sp. The sequence continues at coordinate 103,701 of NZ_JBTOLW010000007.1, forward strand.
GCAATACGCTGCCCATGAGGCTGACCATGGCGTTGTCGGTGCGCGCCGAGACGAACAGGCCGATGCTCAGGTAGGCGGCGCCTAGGAGCGCGGTGGCGAGGTAGCCGGCCAGTACCGGGCCCCAGTCGAGGTTGCCGAGCCAGGCCACGGTCAGTGGCAGCGGCAGCGTCGTCGCCAGGGCCAGCAGGAGCAGGGTCACGCAGGCGAGGAACTTGCCGGCGACGAATTGCCACAGCGGCACGGGCTGCGTCAGTACGTGCTCCAGGGTGCCGTTCCGCCGCTCCTCGCTCCACATGCGCATGGTCAGTGCTGCGGCGAGGAAAATCAGCAGCAGCGGCAGCCACTCGAAGAGCGGGCGCACGTCGGCGATGTTGCGGGCGAAGAAGGCCTCCACCCAGAAAAAGACGAACAGGGTCACGGCGCTGAAACTGCCAAGGAAAAACCACGCCACCGGCGAGGCAAAAAACAGGCGCAGTTCCTTCTGCGCGACCCGCAGGACGGTGTTGTCAGTCATGGTGGGCCCCTCCTTGCGCGGTCAGTTCGCGGAAGACGCTGTCGAGGTCCCGGAGTCGCGGTGCGAGCTGGTAGAGGCGCGCGCCGCTGTCGAGCACGCAGCGCGCGATATTGCCGGCGGCGGTATCGCGCTCCGTGCCCGGGTGCAGGGCGACGGTGAAGCGCTGCTCGGCCTCGCCGCCCGCGGCGGTCACCTCGAGCACCTGTGGCAGGCGGGCGAGGGCGCCGGCAAGATCGCCGGCCTCTGCGCTGGCGCGCAGCATGAGCGTATTGTCGTCGCGCAGCCGGGCGAGGTGCTCGTCGAGCACAAGGCGCCCCCCGGCGAGGACGAGCACGCGCTCACAGAGCGCCTCGACCTCCTGCATGATGTGCGTGGACAGGATGACCGTGGCGCCGGCGGCGAGTTCGCGGATCAGCGAGCGCATCTGCGCGGTCTGCGCCGGGTCGAGGCCGTTCGTCGGTTCGTCGAGGATCAGCAGCGAGGGCTCGCCGAGGATCGCCTGGGCAACGCCCACCCGCTGCCGGTAGCCGCGGGACAGTTTGCCGATCGGATCGAGGAACCGGTCGCCGAGGCTGGTGGCGTCGATGGCCCGGCGCAGCGCCCGGGGACGGTCGCCGCGGCCGATGCCCTTGAGCGCGGCGGCGTAGTCGAGGTAGTCCGCGACCAGCATGTCCGGGTAGACCGGGAGGTTCTCGGGCAGGTAGCCGAGGCCGCGCTGGACCGCGGTGGCATCGTCGGCGAGCGCGTGCCCGCCGATGTGGATGCTGCCGGCCGAGGGCTCGAGATAGCCGCTCAGCATCTTCATCATGGTGGTTTTCCCGGCCCCGTTGTGGCCGAGCAGACCGATGATCGCCTGGTCACGGATAGTGAAGGAGACGTCGTCCACGGCGGTCGTCGTGCCGTAGCGACGCGACAAGCGCTGCACGTCGATCATGGCGTTTCCGTTTCTTCTGTTGGCTTGTTCGGGGCGGGCGCCCGGGAGCGGGGCCCGCGCGGCGCCGGATTCTAGCAGGCCCCCGCCCGGGAGCAACGCCCGGCGTTTCCGCCGGCCGGCGACCGATCCTTCGACCGGGCTGCCGCGGGCAAGTTCCCGCGGCGGGCGCCCGTCGCCCGGCTAGTCCTCGCCCCAGGGCTCGCGCATGGTGACGAACTCCTCGGCGGCCGTTGGATGGATGCCGATGGTGCCGTCGAAGGTCGCCTTGGTGGCGCCGGCCTTCAGCGCGATGGCAATGCCCTGGATGATCTCCCCCGCATCCGGGCCCATCATGTGCACACCGACGACCCGGTCCGTGGCGTCGTCGACGATCAGCTTCATGAAGGTGCGCTCGTCGCGGCCGGTGATCGTGTGCTTCATGGGCCGGAAATCGGCCTTGTACAGGGTGATCTCGCCGAACTCGAGTTCGGCCTGCTCCTCCGTGAAGCCGACGGTGCCGATGTTGGGCTGGCAGAACACGGCAGTGGGTATGAAGTCATAGTCCACGGGGACCTTCGGATCACCGAACTCGTGGCGGGCGAAGGCCATGCCCTCGGCCAGGGCGACGGGCGTCAGCTCCATGCCGCCGATCACGTCGCCGAGGGCGAAGATGCTGTGCTCGGTGGTACGGAAGTGCTCGTCCACGGCAATGGTGCCGTGCGCTGTGAGCTCCACATTGACGTTTTCCAGGCCCAGGCCCTCGAGGTGGGGCTTGCGGCCCGTGGCGTAGAGCACGGCGTCGGCCTCGAGGAAGCTGCCGTCGTTGAGCAGCAGCCGGTAACCGCCCGCGGTGGTCTCGATGGCCTCGACGTTGGTTTCAAAGCGCAGGTCCACGCCGGTCTTGCGGATCTCCTGTGCCGCGTGGGCGCGGATGTCGGCATCAAAGCCGCGCAGGAACATCGGGCCGCGGTAGAGCTGGGTCACCTTCGAGCCGAGGCCGTTGAAGATGCCGGCGAACTCCACGGCGATGTAGCCGCCGCCGACGACGACGAGGCGCTCGGGGAATTCCTCGAGGTCGAAGATCTCGTTGGAGGTCAGGGCATGTTCACGGCCGGGAATGTCCGGCACTGACGGCCAGCCGCCGGTGGCGATGAGGATCCGTGCGGCGGTGTAATGGTCGTCGCCCACGGCAACGGTATTGGCATTGATGATCCGCGCGCGGCCGTCGATGAGCGTCGCCTCGACGCCGCGGAGCATGTTGCGGTAGACCGCGTTCAGGCGGGCGATCTCGTTCTTCTTGTTATCCCTCAGCGTGTGCCAGTCGAAGCCCTCGACCGTGCTCTGCCAGCCGAACTCCCGTGCGTCGTCGAAGCCCTTGCCGTACTCGGAGGCATAGACGTAGAGCTTCTTGGGCACACAGCCGACGTTGACGCAGGTGCCGCCGAGGTAGCGGTCCTCGGCGATGGCGACGCGGGCGCCGAAGCCGGCAGCCATGCGGGCGGCGCGAACGCCGCCGCTGCCGGCGCCGATCACGAAGAGGTCGAAATCGAGGTCACTCATGGGGGGTCTCCTGTGGTCGCGCCATGGTAACAGCTATCGGTAACAGCTATCCGCAACAGCTAGCCGCGACAGCTATTCGTAACAGCTATCCGTAGCGGCTTGCCGGGGACGGTCAGTCGGCAGCCGCAGGCCGGTGCCGGGTAGCAGTGGCGCGGCAAGTTCAAAGGGCTATGATCGAGGGTAAGGGAGATGGGGGTGCCGATGGGAAAGATCAAGGCCGCGGCGGGGTTCGGCCTCGCGGGCGTGCTCGCCTGGACCGGCTGGCAGGGCATGGATGCCGCGGAGGTGGCCACGGGCTACAGCGCCAAGCAGCTGTGCTCGGGCGTCTTTGTCGCCGGCCTGCCCGCCCGTTTCGTGATTGAGCGTGACATCCTGCCGCGTATGGCGCTCCTCGGTCCCGCCCGGGGGCTCCTCGACCTCACGGTGGATGCGGAGGGCGGTGAGGCACGGGCCAGCCTCCTCGGCGTCCGTGCCCGGGCCGGTGTGCAGGGCCCCGCGACCGGCTGCAGCCTGCACCGGGACGGACGCGGTGCGCCGCCGGCGCGGCCGGCACCGGTCCGGACCTGGCCCGAGGCAGCCGCGCCGGCAGCCCTCGCGCAGGCCGTGGATGCGGCTTTTGCAGAGCCGGAAGGCGGGGGGCGCAATACCCTCGCCGTGGCCGTCGCCCGCGGCGGGCGCCTGCTGGCCGAGCGCTACCTCGCACCGGTGCATGCCGGGACGCGGCTCCAGGGCTGGTCCATGAACAAGAGCCTGCTCGCCACCTGGGTCGCCCTGCGCAGCGCCGACGGCGAGGGGCTCTCCCTGGGTGACCCGGTCCGCCGGCGTCTCCTTGCCCTCGGTGCCCCGCCGGCAACGACCCGCGACCTCGCCCCGGGGCTGACCCTGGGGCACCTTTTGCAAATGGAATCCGGCCTCGCCTTCGAGGAGCGCTACGCCCCCGGCAGCGACGCGACCACCATGCTCTACCGCCGCGACGCCATGTGGCGGGTGGCGCCCGCCACCGGGCAGGCGCGCCCGCCCGGCGCGCAGTTCAGCTACTCCAGCGGCGACAGCAACCTCGCGGCCTACCTCTGGCAGCAGAGCCTCGGCACGGGCTACGCGGACTGGGTGCGCGAGCAGTTCAGCGAACCGCTGGGCCTGCGCTCCCTCGTGGCCGAGGCCGATGCCAGCGGCACCCAGGTCGGTTCCAGCTACAGTTACATGACGGCCCGGGACTGGCTGCGCGTGGGCCAGCTCTGGCTCGATGCCTGGCACGGTCGTTCGCCGCTCCTGTCCCGCGAGTGGCTGCGCGAGGCGGTCGCACCCAGGGCCTCGGATCCGCTCGGCCGCTACGGCCGCAGCTTCTGGCTCAATACCGGCGGTGTGGCCTTCCCGGGGCAGCCCGAATCGCTGTTCTACGCGGGTGGCAACGCGGGGCAGTACGTGCTGGTCGTGCCGGAGGAGGAGCTGGTCATCGTGCGCCTCGGGCTCACCGACGAGCCCCGGGTCGAGCCCGGCATGGCCGCGCTGCTTGCGGGCGTGCGCCAGGCCCTGGGTAACGCGCCCTGATGGCCGCGCTGCGCCTGGCGGCCATCTACCGCTACCCGCTGAAATCCGCCGCTGGCCTTGCCTGTGAACACGCGAGCCTGGATGACTTCGGCATCGCCGGCGACCGGCGCTGGCTGCTGGTGGACCCGTCCGGTGCGTTCCTGAGCCAGCGCGGGCTGCCCGCGCTGGCCCTGCTGCGCGCCGTGGAGCGTGGCGACGGCCTGTCCCTGGCTTTCGGCGGCGAGCGGCTGACGGTGTCCCGGCCCGGGGCAGTGGCACGCACGGTCACGGTCTGGGGGGACCGGGTGACGGCACTCGACGCCGGTGACGCGGCCGCCCGCTGGCTCCAGGCGCGCCTCGCCACCCCCTGCCGGCTGGTGCACATGCCCGATGACTGCCGGCGGCCGGTGGATCCCGCCTACGCTCCGCCGGGCCGCAGCGTCAGCTTTGCCGACGGCTTCCCGCTGCTGCTGCTGACGCAGGCGTCCCTGGACGGCCTCAACGCTCGGCTGCCGGCGCCGGTCCCCATGGACCGTTTCCGCCCGAACCTGGTCATCGACGGGGCCGCGCCCCATGCCGAGGACGGCTGGCGGCGCCTGCGCATCGGCACCGTGACCGTCGACCTGGTCAAGCCCTGTGCGCGTTGCGCGATCCCGTCCATCGACCAGGCCACAGCCGCGCGGGACCCGCACATCAACCGGGTGCTGGCCAGCTACCGGCGCCGGGACGGGGCGGTGCTCTTCGGTCAGAACGGGCTCCACGACGGCCCGGGGACCCTGGCCGTGGGGGATCCCGTGACCGTGCTCGCGTGATGGCCAGCGCTCTCCCGAGGGACTAGACTCGCGGGTTTTTCACTGCCTGACTCATGTTACTGCGGCGCTGCCGGCGCCGCGACCGAGGAATTCGCCATGACTGCGCTTCGTTTTGCCCTGCCCGGGTCCCTGCTCGCGCTACTGCTCGCCGGCACTGCCCTGGCCGGGCCGGACCGGATCACCCTGAAAAACGGTTCCACGATCCTCGGCTCTGTCACCGATGCCGAGGGCGGCAAGGTGGTGGTGGAGACGGACTTTGCGGGCACCATCAAGATCGCCCAGGACCAGATCGAGGACCTGCGCACGGAAACCCCCATGCGCCTGCAGCTCGCGGACGGCACGGTGCTCGAGTCCTCGCCGATCCGCGTGGAGAACGAGCAGCTGGTGCTGGATGCGCCGGGAGCGGAGGAGAGCTACGCGCTCGCCGACCTCGTGCGGGTGAACCCGGAGCCCTGGGAGCTCGGCGACGGTTATCACTGGACCGGTCTCGCCAGCGCCGGCCTCTCCGTGGAGCAGGGCAACACTGACACCCGGGAGCTCGACTACAAGGTCGAGAGCACCTGGACGGGGCTCCTGGACCGCTACTCCTTCAGCCTCGTCGGCGAGTATGACGAGGCCAACGGCGAGAAGAATGCGGAGAACTGGATCGCGCGTGGCAAGTACGACCGCTTTCTTGAAGACAGTCCCTGGTACTGGGGCGGCAACCTGTCCTTCGAGCACGACGAGTTCGCGGACACGGAACTCCGGACCTACCTCGGCCCCTACCTCGGCCGCAAGATCTTCACGGAGCCTGCGTTCAGGCTCGAGGCCGAGGCCGGTGTGTCCTATGTGTGGGAGAATTTCTATGTGGCCGAGGACAACGACTACCCTGCCGCCACCTGGTCCGTCGACGCCTCGAGCAATTACCTGGGCGAGGGGACGCGGCTCTACTTCAACCAGACGGGCCTGTGGGACCTCTCGAGCACGGCCGACGTGCTCATCAACACCACCGCCGGCCTGTCCTTTCCCCTCCTGCTGAACATCGAGGGCGCCGCCGAGGTGATCTGGAAGTACGACACCGGCGCCGTGGAGGGTGTGCAGGAGCTGGACCAGACCTATCGCTTCCGCCTCGGTTATCGCTGGTAGGAATGCGCCGCGGCCGGGCTGCGTTACAAGGTCTGAAGAAGGCTTTAGCATAGCGGCCCGGGGCAGCGCCGCCCCCCAACGTCCGTTCCGACGTCCAGCACAAACCCCGTGAGGAAAGCGCATGATCAAGCCGCACGTCCCCGTCCTCAGCCTGCTGATGACCGTGGCCTGCGCCACCCTGGCCAGCGCCAGCGCCGCCGGCACCGCCACCCCGGATCGCGTCGAGCTGAAGGACGGGTCGGTGCTCTTCGGCACGGTTGTCGATGCCGACGAAGGCAAGGTCGTCATGAAGACCGCCTTCGCGGAGGCCGTGAAAATACCCCAGGACATGATCGAGAGCCTGCGCACGGAGACGCCGATGCGGCTCCAGTTCGCCGACGGACGGGTGCTCGAGTCCTCGCCGATCGTGGTCCGCGACGAGCGATTGCTGCTGGGCGGGGGAGACGAGGACGCTAGCTACCGCTTTGCCGACCTCGTGCGGGTGAACCCCGAGCCCTGGGAGCTTGGCCAGGGCTATCACTGGACGGGGCTCGCCAGTGCCGGCCTCTCCCTCGCGCAGGGCAACACGGAAAACAGCGAGCTGGACTACAAGGCGGAAAGCACCTGGACCGGCCTGCACGACCGTTTTTCCCTGAGCCTCATCGGCGAGTACGACGAGGTGAACGGCCGCAAGAACGCGCAGAACTGGATTGCCCGCGGCAAGTACGACCAGTTCCTCAACGGCAGCCCCTGGTATACCGGGGCGAACCTCTCCTTCGAGCAGGACGAGTTCGCGGACACGGAGCTTCGGACCTATGTCGGGCCGTACCTGGGGCGCAAGGTCTTCACGGACCCGCTGCTGACGCTGGAGGCGGAGGGCGGCGTGGCCTACGTGTGGGAGGCGTTCTTCGTGGCCGAGGACAATGACTACCCGGCCGCGACCTGGACAGTCACCGCGAGCAGCGATTACCTCGGGGACAATACCCGGCTCTACTTCAACCAGACCGGTCTCTGGGGGCTCACCGACGAGGGCGACGTGCTCCTCAACAGCACCGCGGGGCTTTCCTTTCCCCTTATCCTCAATATCGAGGGCTCCGCCGAGGTCATCTGGAAGTACGACCTCGGCGCCGTGGAGAACGTCGAGAAGCTCGACCAGACCTACCGCTTCCGCCTCGGCTACCGCTGGTAGCCCTGACGCTGGTAGCCCTCAGCCCAGGCGGCTCCGGCGGACCGCCGCGGCGAGTTCGTCGAGGAGCGGCAGCGTCTCGTCCAGGGACAGGCAGGCGTCGGTCACGCTCTGGCCGTAGCGCAGGCCCTCCAGCGGCCCCGGCGGCTGGTTGCCGCCCACCAGGTGGCTCTCGAGCATGACCCCGCGCAGTGCCTGTTCACCGGCCTCGAGCTGGTTCGCGAGGTCGGCGACCACCACCGCCTGCTGCGCCGGGTCCTTGTTGCTGTTGCCGTGGCTGCAGTCGACGATCAGCGACGGGGTGAGCTCGGCCTCCGCCAGCGCCGCCGCCGCGGCGCGCAGCGCTGCGGAGCGGTAGTTGGGGCCGCTGTCCCGCCCGCCGCGCAGGATGAGGTAGCTGTGCGGGTTGCCGGTGGACTCGAGGATGGCGGGCGTGCCCTCCTTGGTCAGCGACGGGAACCAGTGCGGGTGCGCCGCGCTGCGGATGGCGTCGATGGCGACACCGATGTCGCCGGTGGTGCCGTTCTTGAAGCCCACGGGCATGGACAGGCCCGAGGCGAGCTCCCGGTGGATCTGGCTTTCCACGGTGCGCGCCCCGATGGCACCGAAGCTCACCAGGTCCGTGTAGTACTGCCCGAAGGTCGTGTCGAGGAACTCGGTGGCAGCAGCGAGGCCCAGGCCGTTCACGTCGAGGAGGGCGCGCCGGGCGAGGCGCAGGCCGCGGTTGATATGGAAGCTGCCGTCGAGCCCCGGGTCGTTGATCAGCCCCTTCCAGCCGACCACCGTGCGCGGCTTCTCGAAGTACACGCGCAGCACGGGAAAGAGCGCGTCATCGAGCGCGGTGCAATGGCCGTGGAAGCGCTGCGCGAACTCGACGAGCGCCGCCGGGTCGTGCACGGAGCAGGGCCCCGCGATCACCAGGAGCCGCGGGTCCTGCCCCGTCATGATGGCCTCGATGCGGCGGCGGGCGGCCGCCACGGTCTCGGCCCCGGCCTCGTCGAGGGGCAGCTCCTCGCCCAGGACCCAGGGGGTGATCAGGGGCTGGGCGCGGGCAATGCGGATGTCGTCCGTGTGCGTCGGCATGGCGCGCAGGCTCCGTGGGAATGGCCGGGGATTGTCGCCAACCGCCGCTGGTGGGGCAAGGGGCGGGGCGAGGGGCGGGGCTGCGGGTGCGCCGCTCAGGCGCCGGGGCCGCGGGCGCGCAGGGCCGCCTGGATTTCCTCGACCCGGGCGTGACCCAGGTTGATCCGGAGCACCAGGAGCAGGGCGATGACGAACCCGGGGAGGGTGCCGAGGCCGAAGGCCCAGGCGAGACCGTCGAGCACCGGCGCCGGGACGCTGCCCGGGCGCATGCCCGCCTGCAGGCCGACCAGGTCCAGCACCACGCCGCCGTAGAGAGGGCCGAAGACCGTGGCGAACTTGTTGACCAGGTTGGCGGCGGAGAAGAAGCCGGCCTCCTGGCGAAGCCCGTGGTCATGCTCGTGCTCGTCAGTGATATCGGCCACGAGGGACTGGGTCTGGACCGCCCGCAGCAGGAAGCAGTACATGAACAACAGCATGAACAGGAAATTGAGCACGAAGATGACGGTGGTCCCGTTCGGCGGCAGCAGCCCCATCATCCGCAGCGGGTAGAGCCACAGGCAGTTCACGATCAGGCCGATGATGGACAGTTGCATGAGCTGGTGCTTCTCGAAGCGCCGCCCCAGGGGGCGCAGGGTGAGCAGTACCAGGGCGACCGCGAGGAGGCTGGGCACGGCGAGGATCAGCGACACCTCGCCGGCACTGAACTCCCAGTAGTAGGTCCATACCAGCATGTTCAGCGTCGCAACGGTACCGTAGGCGCTCATGATCGCGACTTCCTGGCCGAGCACGAGGCGGAAGGTGCCGTTTCCCACGGTTCGCGCGAGATCCCGCCACAGGTCGCTGAGCCGTGGCGCAGGCTGCGGCAGCCGGTGCTCGCCCAGGGAGGAGCGCGCGTAGTGCCGGGTGCCGATCGTGGTCACCGTGGCCATGACCCAGCAGACAGCGCAGCAGAGGATGCCGTAAAGCGGGTAGTTGGCGAGGTCGAAGCGTCCGTCCTCGCCGCCGCGCTCCGGGAAGATGAAGGCCAGCGCCAGGGCCGGCACGAGCACGCTGAACAAAAAAAGCGTGGCGAGCCGTGCGCCGAGCACCTGGCTGCGCTCGTGATAGTCGTTGGTCAGTTCCGCCGAGAGGGCGAGGTGCGGGATGGCAAACAGGGTGACGAAGGTGCGTACCCACAGGGACCAGAACAACAGCCAGCCGGCCAGCGGCCACTGGCTGCCGGCCAGGCTGGCGGGCGGCGAAAAGAGCCCCAGGAAGCCGAGACCGATGGGCAGGATGCTTGCCACCATGAACGGGTGTCTGCGCCCGTGGCGGGAGCGGAGCCGGTCCGAGAGGACGCCCGTGAGGGGATCCGACAGGGCGTCCCAGACCAGGCTGATCGCGATCACGGCGCCGGTCAGGCTGCCGTTCAGCCCCAGCACCTGGGTGTAGAACAGCAGGACGAACATCGTGTAGGCCGCTTCCTTCACGGCGTACACGGCGCCCCCGGCGCCATAGGCGGCGCGCGTTCTTATCGTTGGCATGAGCTGGCCGACCGAGAGTACGGTCGCAGTCTCGCCCCTTGCCATCGCCCTGTAAAGCGTCCATCCGGCCGCACGGGGGCTGCGTAAAGTGCTGCGTAACCTCTGCGTCTGTCGCCGGAGTCAGCCCATGCCCGAAGGACCCGAGATCCGCCGCGCCGCCGACCGCATCGAGGCCGTGCTCGCCGGCGAGGTGGTGGAAGCCCTGCGCTTCGGTCTGCCGCGGCTGCGGCGTCATGCGCCGACACTGCGCGGCCACCGCGTCACCGGCCTCGAGACCCGCGGCAAGGCGCTGCTGACGCACTTCGAGCACGGCTGGACCCTGTACTCCCACAATCAGCTCTACGGGGTCTGGCGGGTGCAGCGGCGCGGCAGGCTGCCGGAGACGAACCGCTCCCTGCGCGTCGCGTTGCACACGGCGAGTCACAGCGCGCTGCTTTACAGTGCGTCGGATATCAGCGTCTGGCGTACCGAGGAACTCGCCGCGCATCCGTTCCTCGCCCGTATCGGCCCCGACATCCTGGCCCCGGGCCTCAGCTGGCACGTAATCGCCGCCCGCCTCGGCGAGGCGCGCTTTGCCCGCCGGCGGCTGGCGGATCTCTACCTCGACCAGGCGTTCCTCGCCGGGGTCGGCAACTACCTGCGCGCGGAGATTCTCTTTGCCGCGGGCCTCGACCCCGCGCGCCGGGCCGGCGACCTGGGCCGTGGGGAACGCGGGCGCCTGGCCCGGGCGACGCTGGCGGTCAGCCGGCGCAGCTACGACACGGCGGGCATCGTGCTACCGCCGCGCCTCGCCGGCCGCCTCGAGCGCGAGGGGCTGCCGCGGGAGCGTCGCCGCTTCTTCGTCTTCGGCCGCGACGGGCAGCCCTGCTACCGCTGCGGCGGCGAGGTGCGGCGCAGCGAGCGCGGTGGCCGCCGCCTCTACCGCTGCCCCGCCTGCCAGCCGGCAGGTCCTTGACCCAGCGCAAGGCGGTGGCGGACCCTCTCCGGTCTAATGCGTCCTCGCTCACTCACCGGGAGGACCACGGATGTACCGCCGTCTCCTCGCCTGGGCCGTGGCGACGCTAGGAGCTGTCGCCCCCCGGGCCGAAACCCTGCCCCTGGAAGAAGTCATCATCACCGTCAGCAAGCGGGAAGCGACCCGCCTCGAGGTGCCCGGCACCGTCGCCGTCTTCGACGGGGCGCTCCTGCGCGAGGAGGGCGTCGGCGATCTCCGCGCCGCCCAGGCCCTGCTGCCCGCCATGCGCCTGCAGCAGGAGAACACATCGACCCAGGTTTACATCCGCGGCATCGGCTCCACCCTCGACTTCCCGCAGCTGGACCCGCCGAGCTCCCTGCACCTGAACGGCGTTTACGTCCCCCGCGAAGCGAACAGCACGGCGCTCTTCGACCTCGCCCGGCTCGAGGTGCTGCCCGGCCCGCAGGGCACCCTCTACGGCCGCAGCACGCTCGGCGGCGTAGTCAACGCGAGCTTTGCCCGCCCGGCGGAGGGCGACCCGGGCTACCTGCTGCTCGAGGCCGGCAACTACGACAGCCGGCGCCTGAGTGCCGCCGGGGACGTCGGCCTCGGCCGCGACCTGACACTGCGCCTGGCCACCGACTACCAGGCGCGGGACGGCTACCTCGCCAGCGGCGCCGACGCCCTGGACAACCTCGCCGGTCGCCTGTCCGTTTCCTGGACACCGGGGGACCGCTTCAGCGCCTACGGCTGGGTCAATGTCGCCGACATGGACGGCAGCCCGCCGAACCTCGTCGTGAAGGGCGTCGACCCGGAAAACGGCGAACTCTCGCCCGGCAGCTACCTGCGCTCCGATCCCTGGAACGACCGTTTCCCGGAACCCTGGAATGCCTTCCTGCCCTTCGGTCAGCCGCAGGCGGAGGATTACCGGGACTATGAGAACGTGCTCGCCGGGGGCGAAGTCAGCTACCGCCTGTCGCCGACGCTCACGCTCAGCTACCTGCCGGCCTTCACGGACTTCACCGTGTCCAGCAACTACTGGCTAGGCGCGTTCCCGGCGAACAAGACCGACAGCTACCGGCAGCAGATTCACGAGCTGCGCCTCTTCGGCAGCGCGGACTGGGGCGACTGGCTCGCCGGGCTCTATGCCTACCGCATGGACAGCGACGGCTATTTCATGTTCGGCGGCTTCGACACCGTGGCCCTGCCGGGCGCGGCGGGGCTGCCGGTACCGGTAAGTATCGTCGACGAGAACCGCATCGAAGGGATCGCAGCCTTCGGTGAGGCGGAGATCGCGCTGGGTGAGCGCTGGCGCCTGACGCTCGGCGGCCGCCTGAGCAGCGACCGCCGCGACGGCGCCGGGCGTTTCTTCGACGGCACGGGCCTTGCCCCCTTCGAGGCCGACGGCGACGGCGAGTACGACCACCTGGACTTCAAGGTGGCCCTGAGCCGGGACATCGGCGACGGCCTCGTCGGTTACGGCACGGTGCAGACCGGCTACATGCCGGGCACCTTCAATCCCTATGCGGGTACGGCCACGCAGCCGAACACGGTCGACGAGGCGGAGCTCGTGAGCTATGTGCTGGGGCTCAAGGGAAGCAGCGCCGGCGGTGCTGCTACCGGCAGCATCGAGGCGTTCTACTACGACTACGACGGTCTCTTCGGTTCAGCGTACAACACGGTGCTCAACGCCACGCAGACCTTCAACGTGGAACAGACCGAGGTGCAGGGCGTGCAGCTCGAGCTGGCCCTGCGGCCCACCGCGCGCAGCGCCTTCAGCCTGTCCGGCGCCTGGATCGACGCCGAGTACACGGATTTCGACCTGCCCGACGGCACCGCGAGTTACGACGGCTTCCGCGCCCAGTACGCGCCGGAGTGGTCCCTCGTCGCCCGCTACCACCACGACTTCGACGTCGCCGGCGGGCGGCTGCGGGCGGCGCTCGGCACGCGCTACGAGAGCAGCTTCTGGGCAGATTTCTCCCATACCCCCGGAGGGCGGCAGCGGGCGGCGCGCAAGAGCAACGCGCAGCTCACCTGGCATCCCCCCGGCGAAGGCTGGAGCCTGGGCCTGTGGGTGCGCAATATCGAGAACGAGGCGGTGATCGCCGCGACGGCAGGCGGCAGCAACCTGCCGTCGAACCCTGATGGAGCGACCGCTTCCCTGGAGGCGCCGCGCACCTGGGGCGCGCGCTTTACCCTGGCCTTCTAGGCGCGGCTTTCTGCGGCGTCTTCCCGCGCGCCTCGAGTACCGCCTCGTACCGGGTGCGCAGGCGGTCGTGGTGCTCGAGGTCTGCCAGGGCGGAGAGCCGGTCCGCCGGCATTGCGGGGGCCTGCCGGTCTTCCCGCACTGTCACCCCTTTTTTCGCAGCGTCCGCGTCTGCCGGTGCCTCCTCATCGCGCACGGGTCGGAACTGCCAGAGCACGAAGGCCAGCGCGCCGTAGACGATCACGATCTTGCCGGTCAGCGCCCAGACCAGGGCGCCCGGATGCCGCAGCTGCAGGTAGTGGGCAACATCCTGGTAGAGCACATTGGTCACCAGGGCGAACAGCAGCACGGCCACGATACGGAAGATACGGCTGCGGTAACGCCGGAAGAAAAACAGCAGCGACGAGTACTTGACGATGCGAAAGAGCGACACGGTCAGATCCCGATGTTGATGCCGAGCAGCAGCGCGGCGATGCCGAAGCCCTTCCAGCCCAGCCCCGACCAGATCTCCTTCTCTTTCTCGGCGACGAGGTACTCGAGGTCCTCGGCACTGTAGTCCGCTTCCGAGCGGCCTGCGTGAATCATGTCCTGGCGCACCTTCGCGATTGCGGCTTCGCGCAGCTTCCTGCGTACCGCCTTCGGTGCGCGGATGCGCCGTCCCGGTGCCTCGTCGGTCATGTAGCACGCCTCCTAACGCTGAGGGGCAGAGTGTAGCCCGCAGCGCGCGCCCGCGCATCGTTGGCGCGGTGGATGGTTGCATCCTTGCGTTGGATCAAAAAATGCCCGTTACAAGCAAGGGCTTTAATCCTAAACTGGAAGCGCGGTACCGATTCCGATAACAGGGAGTAAGCTGTCGATGCTGGAAAAAGAACTCGCCCAGGCCACCAAAATGGCGGAAGAGGCCAACAAGCGCGTCGAGAAGCTGCGCGCGCGTCTTCTCGCCGAGACCGAGAAAGCCCACAGCAAGGTCAAGCGCGATCTCGACGCGGCGCGCAAGAAACACGACCAGGCGAACGCGCGCCTGAGCAAGGCCCGCGCCGCCTTGCGCTCAAAGGCGACGACCGCGAACCAGAAGCGCGTCGACGAGCTCGTCAAGCAGGTGCAGGACCTGACGGAGACCATTGCCAGCATGGCGCGCGCCGCCTACGACTACGCCGAGAAGCTGGTGCCGATCCGCGCTGACCTCGCGCTCGAGGCGCGCAAGGCGGAAGCGGCGGAGCGCGCGGCGGAAATGGTAGAGAAAGCCGCCCGCGCCCGCGCGTCGCGCAGCACTGCAAAGAAGAAGGCACCGGCGAAGAAGTCCGCGGCGAAGAAGAAAGCGCCGGCCCGGAAGAAAGCCGCACCGAAGAAGAAGGCCGCACCTAAGAAGAAAGCGGTAGCAAAGAAGAAGGCGGCACCGAAGAAGCAGGCGGCCCGCAAGGCGCCGGCGACGAAAAAAGCCCCGGCGAAGAAGAAGGCGCCGGCGGCAAAAAAGCGCGCGGCAGTGCCCCGGAAAGCAGCGGCCAGCTGACCCTGGAACTCTGACGTCGCGGCGCGTGCCGCGACGTCAGCGGCCGGCTTTCTCCGCCGGCCTCACCCGCACCAGCTTTCCTGCCTCGCTGTCTGTCAGCAGGTAGAGGAACCCGTCCGGCGCGCTGCGCACGTCGCGAATCCGCTCGTCGAGTTCGCCGAACAGGCGTTCCTCACCGGCAATGGCGCCATCCTCCAGGTCGAGACGGCGCACTTCCCGATCGACGAGAGCACCCACGAACAGGTCCCCCCGCCAGGCGGGAAAGCGGTCGCCGCGATAGAGCGCCAGCCCCGAGGGCGCGATACTCGGCACCCAGACGTGTTCCGGGTCCGCCATCCCCGGCCAGTGCTTGTAAGGCGAAATGGTAGCGCCGCTGTAATCAATGCCGTGGGTCACGGCGGGCCAGCCGTAATTGGCGCCCGGCACCAGCCGGTTCACCTCGTCACCGCCGCGCGGTCCGTGCTCGTGCAGCCAGACCCTGCCGCTGGCTGTGTCCACGACGAGCCCCTGCGGGTTGCGGTGACCCAGGGTCCAGACCCGCTCCGCACCGGCCTCGTCGAGGGGATTGTCGGCCGGTACCGTGCCGTCGTCCTGGATGCGCAGGACCTTGCCGAGCTCGCTAGCCGGGTCCTGCGCGGCCTCGCGGTAGTCGAAGCCTTCCCCGGTGGTCAGCAGGAGCGTGCCGTCCGGGAGGAAGGCCAGCCGGCCACCGTAGTGCTGGGGCGTTCCCTTGGTCGGCCGGACCCGCAGGATCTCCTCGCCGTCGGCAAGGCCCGCAGCCGTGAGCCGGCCGCGGAACACCGCCGTCGCGTTGGCGCCGGGGCCGCCGGCGGCGTAGCTCAGGTACACGAGCCGGTTGGCGGCGAAGCCCGGGTGCAGAACCACGTCGAAGTAGCCGCCCTGGCCGGCGACATAGGTCCCCGGAACACCCGCAAGGGGTTGTTGGCCGCCGCCGGGGCCGATGTGCAGGAGCCGGCCGCGGCGCTCGGTGACCAGGAAACTGTGGTCCGGGAGCTGCGCCACGGACCAGGGGTGATGCAGGCCGCCGGCGACGGTCTCGAGCACATAGGGCTCGCCCCGGGCGGCGGCGGTGGCAAGGAGAAAGACCGCCAATAGCAGGCGGGGGGTGCGTGACATGGCGACTTTCCACGGCAGGGTTCCGCGGTCATTATAGTCCTACAGCCTTCGCCGGAGCTGCCCATGCTGCGCAAGATCGCCGCCTTGCTCGTCGCCTTTGTCGTCGCCCTGAGCGTGACCTACCTCATCGGTAGCGTTGTCGCGACGCAGTTCGTGCTGAGGGAAGTGGCCGCCCTGGGCCCGGCAGTGCCCTGGTCCGTGCGCCTCGAGACCTCAGCGCAGGACCTCGCCGGCCTCGCGGGGAGCTACCTGCCGCTCCTCGCCCTGGCTTTCCTGCTCGCTCTGCCGGTGGCGGCGGGGCTCAGCCGTCTTCGGCCGGCGGCACGGCCCGCCTGGTACCTGGCCGCCGGCTTCGTGGCCGTCCTGGCGTTGCACCTCATCATGAAGGCGGTGCTGGGGGTGAGCGGGATCGCCGCCACCCGCAGCTTCGCCGGTCTGCTGGCGCAGGGCGCGGCCGGCGCGGTCGGCGGCGCGCTCTTTCACGCGCTCACCGCAGGCCGGCGTCCTCCCGTGCCGCATGGCGCAGGAGAGCATTGCTCGCGACCATCCGGTAAGTGAGATAGTAGCGGTAGATGTTGGTGACGTATTGCACCGTCTCCCGGCCGATCTCCCGGGCGGCGAGCACCTCGACGTTGTCGAACCATACGTTCGGGTCGTAGCCGACCGCCTCCGCAGCCCGGCGGAGACTGCCCACCCGGGCAGGCCCTGCGTTGTAGGCGGCCAGTGAGAGCAGCAGCTGGTCCAGGTCGCTGATCGCCGGGTCGTCGAAGTAACGGCTGCGGATGAAGTCCATGTACTTGATGCCCGCGTGGATGTTGTTTTCCTCGGTGGAGATGTCGGGGATGCCGACGTTCGGGTCCGCGGCCGTGGAAGGGAGCAGCTGCATGATGCCCACGGCGCCGGCATGCGAGCGCACACTCTGGTCCAGCCGCGATTCCTGGTAGCCCTGCGCTGCCGCCATGAGGTACTCGATGCCGTAGCGCTCGCCGTAGCGCCGGAAAAGGTCCTCCAGGGCCTCGAAGCGCGCGTAGTCGGCCCGGTCGAGGGCGTTGGCGGCCCAGTCGAAATCGCGGATGTACCGGTTGCGCAGGACGTTGCCGATCAGCGTGCCCTCCCGGTTCTCGCGCAGGAAAGCGTTCACGCTCTCCCTGAGCTGCGGGCTGTCCTTGCGCATGGCCCAGGCCAGCCGGCCGGCCTCGCGGAAGGTGATGTCGGGCCGGGGCGTGAGGTCGGTGAACACACCGTCCCAGAGCTGCAGCTTGTACTCGTCGACGATGGCCCAGGGCAGCAGGCCGGCGTTGACCATCTCGATGAGGTCGTCATCCTCCAGGCTCTCGGGCATCGGCTCGATGGTGACGGGCGCCATGCCCTCCTCCGAGAGGCGCTCGTTCAGCTGGCGCACGCTCTCCGCGTAGCTGCTGGTGAGGCGCAGGTAGACGGTCTGCCCGGAGAGGTCCTCGACGCGCTCGATCGGCGGGGCGCCCGGGCCGGTGACGAGGATCTCGTCCAGCGGCTTGCTGTTGGGAATGCTGAAGGCCACTTCCCCGGCACGCTCGGGGGTAATGGTCAGCCCGGCGGCGATGATGTCGCCGCGGCCGGCGAGGAGGGCGGGAACGAGCTGGTTCCGGGCGACGGGGATGATCATGGTGTTCACACGCAGGTGGCCGCGCTCGAGTTCCTCGTTGACGTGATCCTCGAACCGTTTCACAAGCTCCGCCACCAGGCCTGCCCCGCGACCTTCGTCCAGGTAGAAGCGGCCCGGCCCGTAGACCGTGAGTACCCGTATCAACCGGCGCTCGGCCATGCCGTCGAGGTCGCCGGTCCAGGGACGGGTGAAGGCCAGGGCGCCGCCGTCCAGGGAGGCGCCGTCCGCGCCGGCCGTCTCCGATGCCTGTTCCACCGGCGGCGCCGGGTCTGCGGAACCGGCGCTTTCGTGGTCGTCCGTGCCGCAGGCACCGAGCACCAGGACGCACAGGGACAGGAGCAGGCTTTTGCGCAGCGGTGGGGTCGGCATGGTCCTGTTTCTCCTCTTCAGCGCTGTTCCCGTGACAGGCCGCTGTCGCCCGGGCGGGCGGCCGTGGCGTCCACGGAGGGAATGGTGACCTGGTACTCGATGGGAAAGACGAGATCACCGCGGTCGCCATCGGCCTCGATGGACACGGGCTGGTCGACCGTGAGGTAGGCGCCGCAGGCCTCGCCGGGGTCGCAGATGAGCAGGTCGTTGTCGAAGTCCGTGCCGGCGAAGAGCTGGTAGACACCGGCTGCGACCCCGGGGAGCGAGAAGTCGTAGTCGCCGTCCTCCAGGCGGGTCGTGGTCTGTGCCACCACGGTATCGATGGCGGGCTCGTAGAGCAGGATATAGACGGTACCGAGGTCGGCCCGGGTAGCCCCGGCCACCGAGGCGATGACATCGATGAGCAGCGGATTGGCGTTGGATTCCACCCGCAGCTGCGCGGCGTAGACGCCCGCATCGAGGCCGCCGCGGTCCACCGTGACCCGGTAGCGGCCGAGGCCGTCGCCATCCGTAGCCTCCGCGCTGGCGCGCAGCCAGGGCGCATTGCTGCCGATCTCCGTGACCACCGCGCCGCCGCTGCCGGCGATGTCCAGCTGCAGGTTGTCGAGAATGCTGCCGAAGTTCAGGGTCCGGGCGCTGGCCGTGACCTCCCGCGGCTCCTCGACGGCGGCGCCGGTACTGCGCAGTGCCGCGTTCACCGCCCGGGCGGCATTCGCGAGGCCGTAACCGAAGCGGTCGTCCCGGCCGCCGGCGCCGAGTTCCGTCGTCAGTTCACCATCCTGCAGGAGCCGGTCGACAGCCGCGGGCGAGAGCGCCGGGTTGATGCTTTTCATGAGTGCGAGGATGCCGCTGACGTGCGGGGCAGCCATGGAGGTGCCCTGGAGGAAGGTATAGGCAAAATCCTCGCTGCTGCGCCCCGTGCTCAGGATGCCGTCGGGAAAGCCGTCGCCGGTGAGGTCCGCACTCGTATCGCCCCCGGGCGCCGCGATGTCGATGTGGGGACCGAAGTTGCTGTAGCCCGCCGCCTCTCGCTGGGCGTCCACCGCGGCGACGGCGATCACGCCGTCATAGGCCGCCGGGTAGCTCGGCGTGTCGGAGCTCTCGTTGCCCGCGGAGGCCACCAGCAGGATCCCCGCCTCACGCACCTCGCGGTAGAGATCCTGGGCCACCTGGCTGAAGCCCTCGCCGCCGAGGCTCAGGTTGATGATGTCCGCCGGTCGCGCCGGCAGCTGCCCCGAATCGTTGGGCAGGCCGGCCGCATAGCGCACGGCCTGGGCGACGTCGTAGCTGGTGCCCGAGGTGGCGCCCAGGGCGCGCAGGGGCATGAGGCGGCTGCGGTAGGCGACGCCGGCGACCCCGATCGTGTTGTTGCCGCGCGCGGCGATGGTGCCGGCCACATGCGTGCCGTGGAAGGCGACCGGCTCCGGCTCCGTGGGGTTGGCGGCTTCCTCCGGGTCCGGGTCGATGCCGTCGCCGTCCGCGGCGACCTCCGGGTCGCGGATGAAGTCGTAGCCGTCGACCAGCTGGCCGGCGAGGTCCGGGTGCCCGGCGAGGATACCCGTGTCGACCACGGCGATGACAATGCCCGGGTCGCCGGTGGTGCTGTTCCAGGCGGTGGGCAGCCGCAGCTGGGTGAAGTGCCACTGCAGGTCGAGAAACTCGTCGTTGGGCAATGCCGCGGGTTTGCGCCGATAGTTGGGGGCTGCGCTTGCCACCGCCGGGTTCCGGCGCAGCGTTTTCACGGCCAGCAGCGTGTCCCAGTCCCGCCGCCGCGCCGGGTCCGCAATGGCGTCGGCCTTGGCCGCGGCCCGTCCCTGGCGGGCGCGGGCGCGGGGGGAGCCGGTGCTCACCGGCTGCAGGGACAGGAGCCGCTCGCGGCCGCCGGCGCCCGCCACGGGGTCGAGGCCGAGGTTGATGGCGAGGTCCTCCGCCGCCCGGGCGGCCTCGCGCCGCGCCTCGGCCTCGGCGCGTCGGTCGTCGCCACGGTAGCGGACGATGACCTCGCCGGGGACGAGCGTCGGCCGGGGGACGGCCGCCACCGAGGCGGCGCCGCCGATGGCGAGCGTATAGTTCGTGGCGCCATCGAAGGCCGAGACATTGACCGCGTAGCGGCCGTCCGCCGGGACCGAGACCCGCTCCAGTTCACCGACCTCGATGGAGAAATCGACGATCTCACCGCTGTCGTCATAGAGGTAGAGGTCGGCATCCGCGCCCCGGTAGTCCGCGACCAGGAGTGTGATCGACTGCCCCTCGAGGAGTTCCACGGCGAAGAAGTCCTCCGGGTCTCCGCCGACCCGGGAGCGTCCCTCGGCGCCGGTGCCCGCGAGGTTCACGTAGCCGCCGATGGTGACCGGGTTGCCGACCGGCTGCGCATCGGCGCGCGAGTCGTTGGCGCGGTACAGGTTGGCCGGGTCGTTGGTGTCCGAATCGAGGACCTGGTTCACGGACGGCACCACGCGGCCGCCGAGGCTCACCCGGGGGGCTTCCTCCGCGGGGGTGACGCTGATCGTGACGCTGTCGCTGGCGCTGGCGCCGTCGTCGTCGGTGACCGTGAGCGCCAGTACCACATCGTAGCTGTTGAAGGAGGCCGGGGCGGTGAAACTCGCGTGGGGGCTGTCGGCACCGCTGAGCTCGAGCTCCGGGCCCTCGCTGACGGTCCAGGACCAGCGGCTGATGGTGCCGTCCGGGTCGCTGCTTGCGCTGCCGTCGAGGGTGACCAGCTCGCCACCGGTTACGGCCAGGTCAGGGCCGGCCACCGCGCTCGGGGCCCGGTTGGCGGGCTCGGGGGCCGGGGCGGGCGCAACTGTTCCGCTACCACCACCACCGCCGCCGCAGGCTGCGAGCACGGTCGCCACCGCCAGCAGGCAGAAATGGGCCCGGCCGGGTTCTCTCGTCCTCATGCTCGCCGCTCGCCCCTGCCCGCCCGCGTGGGCGCCACTATAGCGTCATGCGACGGTGAGGAGAATCTTGCCCAGGTGCTCGCCGGACTGCATCCGGTCGTGCGCGAGCGCGGCGTCCGCGAGCGGGAACTCGCTGTCGATGACCGGACGCACGGCGCCGCTGTCGAGCACCGGGTAAACGGTCTCGCGCAATTCCTCCACCATGCGCGCTTTCTGGGCAAAGGACTGCGCGCGCAGTGTCGAGCCGGTCAGCGTCAGCCGCTTGAGCAGCAGGGGCGCGAGGTTCAGCTCCGCCTTCGGGCCGCGGATGAACGCGATGGAAACGATACGCCCCTCCGGCGCGGCCACGTTCAGGTTCTTCTGCACGTAGTCCCCGCCGACCATGTCCAGGATCACGTCCATGGCGGCTTTCTCGCCGATCGCTTCCAGCGCCGCCTCGAAGTCCTCCTCGCGGTAGTTGAAGGCGCGGGTGGCTCCCAGGGCCTCGAGGCGCGAGCACTTCTCGGCGGTGCCTGCGGTGCTGTAGACCGTCGCACCGAGGGCCGCCGCCACGGCCACGGCGAGGGTGCCGACTCCGCTGGCGCCACCGTGGATGAGGACCTTTTCGCCGGCCCTGAGCCCGCAGCGCTGGTACAGGTTGTGCCAGAGCGTGAGCAGTGCCTCCGGCAGGGCCGCGGCCTCGGCGAGGCTGTAATCCGCGGGCACCGGAAGGCACTGGCCGGCCGGCGCCAGGGCAACGTCGGCGTAGCCACCGCCATGGGTCAGGGCGCAGACGGCGTCACCGGGCGCCCAGCCGGTAACCCCATCGCCGCACGCGAGGACCGTGCCGGCGACCTCGAGGCCGAGGATCGGCGAGGCGTCCGTCGGCGGCGGGTAGAGGCCGCGGCGCTGCAGCAGGTCCGCCCGGTTGATCCCGGCGAAGGCGACCCGGATCAGTACTTCCCCCGGGGCCGGGGCCGGGCAGGCATCCTGTTCGAGGCTCAGGCTGCGCGCCTCGTCCTCGGCGATGGCGATGTAGTGGCGCTCGGCGGGCAGGGTGTCGCTCATGGGTTTCCCTCTTTCCAGCTGTCGGCCCGGCACCGGTGGCAGATCCCGGGAGCGCAGTTTAACGCCTGCGCCGGCCTTGCTACCCTTGCACGGGTTGTGGGCACTGTAAACACCGGGTCCGCGACGCCCTCACGCAGGCACGTACCGGAGATTACCGTCCATGCTGATAAGGAAAATCAAGCACAGCCTCTACTTCGCCCTGGTCAAGGTTCTCGTGGCCTTCGCCCCTTCCGTTTCCTACCTGGCTTTTGCCGGGCCCGGAAGCAGCCGCCAGCTCGGTGAGCACATTCTCCGCGGCGGCCAGCGCCGCCTGCTGGTGGTCACCGACAAGCCGCTCCGGGACCTCGGCATCGCCGACAAGGCGGTCGAGGCGCTGGTCGCCGGCGGCGCCGAACTCGCCTGGTACGACGGCGTACAGCCCAACCCGACCTTCACCCAGGTCGACGAGGGCATCGCCGCGCTCAAGGCCCACGGTGCCGACGCGGTGCTCGCGGTCGGCGGCGGCTCCTCCATCGACGCGGCCAAGGTCATCGCCGCCGGTGGCTGCAGCGACGAGGACCCGCGCGAGTGGGTGGGCTTCGGCAAGGTGAAGCACGACGTCATCCCCATCTACGTGATCCCCACCACGGCCGGTACCGGGTCCGAGGCGACCATGGGGGCAGTGATTTCCGACAGCGAGACGAAGCAGAAGGGCGTGCTTTCCGGCAAGGGGCTGCATCCCGCCGCCGTGGCGCTGGACTCGGACCTGATGCTCGGCATGCCGCCGGCGATCACCGCGGCTACGGGCATGGATGCGCTGACCCACGCCGTCGAGGCCTACATCTCGACCTGGGACCGCGGCACGCGCACGGAATACTCGCGCCGGGCGATCAGGATGATCTTCGAAAACCTGCGCACGGCCTATGACGACGGCGCCAACCGCGAGGCCCGCGACGCGATGGCGATGGCGGCCTACTACGCGGGTATCGCCATCAACCAGGTCAACGTCGGCAACGTGCACGCCATCGCCCACCAGATCGGTGGCAAGTACGGCATTCCCCATGGCCTTGCCAATGCCCTGGTGCTGCCGCACGTGCTCGAGTTCTGCCGCGACGAGGCCGAGGAAAAGCTGGCGGAGCTGGCCGTGCTCGTCGGTGCCGCCGACGCCGGCCAGCCGCGGGCGCAGCAGGCCGACGCCTTCATCGCTGCGGTGCGCGAACTGAGCGCGGCCGTCGGCATCCCGGAAAAGACGGAGGAGGTCAAGGCGGCGGACTTCGATTACCTGGTGGATCTCGCTGTCAACGAGGCCGCCGGCTACTTCGCGCCGCGGCTCTTGGACCCGGCCAGCACCCGCGCGATCCTCGGCAAGATCGCCGCCTGAAGCCCGGCCGGGTCTCAGGCGCCGAGGGAGTGGCGCCAGGACGAGATCTGCTGCAGGACCTGCTCCGCCTCCGGCGTCATGCCCATGCCGCAGGCGAAGCCGTGCTCCGCCCCGTCGAAATGGTGGTGGGTGACCCGCACGCCGGCGGCGGCCGCGCGCTCGGCCAGCGCCACGCCCTCGTCCCGCAGCGGGTCGCGGTCGCAGGTGATCACCAGCGTGGGCGGCAGTTCGCCGAGGTTGTCGGCCCGCAGCGGCATGGCGGAAAGCGCCGAGGCCGGGTCCGCGCCCGCGAGGTAGGTGTCCCAGAACCAGCGCATGAGGGCGGCGGTGAGTCGCTGCGAGTCGGCCCGCGTCGCGTAGGAGCCGTGGTCCGCGTCGTAGTGGTCGGTCACCGGGTAGACCAGCAGGACGCCGGCCATCGCGGCGAGCCCGTCGCCCTCGCCGGCGGTTTCCCGGTCCAGGGCGCAGGCCGCGGCGAGGTTGCCGCCCGCGCTGTCGCCGCCGATCACCAGGCGCCCGTTGCTCGGGCCGAGGTCCGCGAGGTTGCGGCGCAGCCAGCGCACGGCCGCGCTGCAGTCGTCGAGGGCCGCCGGGTAGGGGTGCTCCGGGGCCAGCCGGTAGTCGATGGAGACCACGTGGCAGCCGGTGGCCGCAGCCAGGGCGCTGCAAAAGGGATGATGGGTCTGCAGGTCGCCGATGACCCAGCCGCCGCCGTGAAACCAGCAGATGACCGGCCGTTCGCCCGCGCGCGCGCCGCCGCGGTAGAGGTGTCCGGCCACGCTCCCGGCCTCCGTGGGCAGGGCGAGAGCGCCGGGCTCCGCATGCACGTTGCTGCCGTGCCAGGCGCGCCAGTTCTCGAAGCGGTAATAGCGGCGCAGGGCGGCGACCTTGAGGCCCTGGAGCACGGCTCAGTCCTCGCTCGTGTAGGGCAGCTGGCGGTACCAGTGCACGCCGTCGCCATCGCGCTCGCGGACGATGCGGCGCCGGTAGAGCAGGCAGTTCAGGTGCGCGAGGGCCTCGCCGGTGGCCAGCCCCAGGGAGCCGCCGCGGATTTCCCGGTTGAACAGGGGCGGAAAGCAGTCGACGACCCGGCGCGGTTCCTCAAGGTGGTCGAAGAGCGCGTCCAGGTCCCGGTTGTGACTCTCCAGGAGCTGGGTCAGGCGTACGTGGAGGCCCTGGAAGGGCGCCTCGTGGGCCGGCAGCACCAGCAGGTCGTCCGGCAGCATCTCGCGGATCCGCGCCAGGGAGCGCAACCACTCGCGCAGCGGGTCGCCCTCGGGCTCCGTGGGGAACACGGAAACGTTGGGAGAGATGCGCGGCAGCACCTGGTCACCGGCGATGAACAGGCGGAGCTCCGGGCAGTAGAGGCAGACATGCTCCGGCGAGTGGCCGCTGCCGACGACCACCAGCCAGTAGCGGCCGCCGATGGTCAGGGTCTGCCGGTCCACGAGGCGGCGGAAGCTGTCCGGGAGGGGGGAGACGGCCTTGCCGAAAAAGCCGAAGCGCTTCCTGTACTCATCGATGTCGTCGTCGCTGTAGCCGGCGGCGCGGTAGAAATCGAGCGCCACCGTCGGCGCCGGCCGGCCCGTGTCGGCGACCAGCGAGCGGCACATGAGGTACTCCTCCCGGGACATCCACAGGGCGCAGCCGAAGCGCTCCGTCAGCCAGCCGGCGAGGCCGACATGGTCCGGGTGCATGTGGGTGCAGATCACCCGGCGCACGGGCTTGCCGCCCATGAACCCCTCGAACAGCGTTTCCCAGGTTTCCCGCGCATCGGGGAGGTCGAGGCAGGTATCGATCACGGTCCAGCCGTCGTCGTCCTCGAGGAGCCACAGGTTGATGTGGTCCAGGCTGAGCGGCATGCGGAAGCGCGCCCAGTACACGCCGTCGGCGATCTTCCAGGGCTCGCCCGGCGCCGGATCCACCTGGCGCCCGTAGGGGTAGCTCAGCCCGCGAAAGGTCTCGCTGCTGTCGCTGCCGGCACCGGGTCCGGTGGAAGGGATGGGTTCGACGGGCATCACTCGGTTGTTCGCGGGAATCAAGCGTCTATAGTGGTCGTGGGAGGTGCGTGTGTCCACCCCGGACCCGGCAAGTACACGCAGGCGCGACATGTCCGCATCGCTGCGCAACAGTAATATCGCCCGCCTCAGGGAGCGGGAGCTGGATGTCCTCATCGTCGGCGGCGGAATAAACGGCGCCGTGGCCGCCGCGGCGCTCGCCGGCCGGGGTGTGGATACGGGGCTCCTCGACCGCGATGATTTCGCCAGCGGCGTGAGCTCCAATTCCAGCAATCTCGCCTGGGGCGGTATCAAGTACCTCGAGAGCCACGAGTACCTGCTCGTCAACAAGCTCTGCAAGTCCCGCAACAAGCTGATGCGCGCCTATCCGTCGACGGTGAAGGAAATCCGCTTTTTCACCACGATCCAGAAGGGCTTTCGCTTCTGGCCCTTCTTCATTTTCCTCGGCAGCGTCCTGTACTGGTTCCTGGGACGCTGCAGGACCCGGCCGCCGCGGTACCTGACGCCCCGGGCCATCGAGGCTGCGGAACCCGTCGTCGACACCCGCAACGCCGCTGGCGGTGTGGAGTACTCCGATGCCTACCTGTATGACAACGACGCCCGCTTCGTATTCGGCTTCGTCCGCCAGGCCCTCGATTGCGGCTGCCTCGCCGCGAACTATGTGAGTGTCGACGATGCCCGCTTCAGTGACGGCCGCTGGACTGTCTCCGCCCGCGACGTGCGCAGCGGCGAGTGCTTCACGGTGCGCGCCCGGGCGCTGATCAATGCCTGCGGCCCCTGGGCGGACCCGCTGAACCGGCGCCTGGGAACGACCACGCGCCACCACCACGCCATGTCCAAGGGTATCCACCTCATCGTCGACCGGATCACCGACCACAAGCGTGTGCTCACGTTCTTTGCCAGCGACGGCCGGCTGTTCTTTCTCATTCCCATGGGGCCGGTGACCTGTATCGGCACCACCGATACGAAGGTGACGGATCCCGAGGTCGGGGTGACCGCCGAGGACCGCGAGTTCGTGCTCGCGAACGTCAATGCGCTGCTGGACCTCGAGCGCCCCCTCACCGTCGACGATGTCATCGCCGAGCGGGTGGGCGTGCGCCCCCTCGCCGTTGCCGGGGAGACCGGCGAGGTGGACTGGGTGCAGCTGTCGCGCAAGCACGTCATCGAGGTCGACATCGCGCGGCGGGAACTCAGCATCTTCGGCGGCAAGCTCACTGACTGCCTCAACGTCGGCGACGAGGTAGCGGCGCATATCGCCGCCCTCGGTATACGGGCGCCGGAGCCCGATGGCCAGTGGTACGGCGAGCCGGGGGAGGAATCCCGGGAGCGCTTCCTGCGCGAGGCCCGGCTCATGGACCTCGACGACCTCACCGACCCGAGCTCACCGGAGCCCCTGTCCGAACGCTTCTGGCGCCGCTACGGCAACGCGGCGTTCATGCTGCTCGAGCGCATCCGCGAGGACGCCAGCAGCGCCGAGCTGCTGATCGAGAACGCGGAATACACCCGCTGCGAGATCGAGCTGGCGGCGCGGCGGGAGATGATCGTCACGCTGGAGGATTTCCTGCGCCGCCGCTCCAAGATCGAGCTGGTCGTGCGCCAGGAGGTCATCCGCAATGCGCCCGGCCTGCGCGAGGCCTGCGGGATCTTCTTCGGTGACGAGGCCGGGGCGCGGCTGGCGGAATACTTCGGTGACGAGGCAGCCGCCCGCCGGGCGGCCCCGGGCTGACTCAGCCCTCGCGCTTGCCCGTCAGGGCGAGGCGCATTTCCGGCCGGCTGGACTCGGGGGACAGCCAGATAGCGACGAACTGCTGTCCAAAGGCGGGATCGTCGAGCGTACCGAGGCGCTGCCCGTTGTGAAAGAAAGTGGCGCGGTTGTCATCGTCGAGCTCCACCGCGAGCACGTCGTTTTTCTCGACATCGGGCCACAGCGCTTCCAGCTTTGTCAGCCACTGCTCCCGCGCCGGATCGGTAACGTCGAGCTTGTCCCACTCCTGTGCCGTCCGCTTGACGAGGTCTTCGCTGCGGATGTCCCGGAGATACTCGATCTCCAGGCGCAGGGGGCGCACGCCGGGCTCGTACACGCCCCCGGGGCAGTAGAGCCGGGAGCGGTAAATGGACCAGAACAGGACCTCGAGCTTCGCTTCACCGACGAGGGCGAGCGGGGCCGAGGCGGAGGTGTCCGCCAGGCCCGCCCCCGGCGCAGCGGTGGCGGGGGCACCGGCGAGGGCGATGGCCAGCGCGGCGAGGGTGGCGCCTGGCGCCTTGCGTCCTGTTCTCATGGTCGCGTAGTCATCAGCGTAACGTGAGTAAACTATACGTTGGACCTCTGCAGCCAGTTCAGGGTTCCCCTTGCCGGCCCCGCCCCCGTGCTATAGGGTTGCGCGGCAGTTCACCGGAGGTGCCCGCTGTGGCCGCAACGCTCGATACCGACCGCCTCTTCGCCGCCATCGATGCCCGGGACGCGCGGGCCTTTGCCGCCTTCCTCACAGACGACGCCGAGTTCCAGTTCGGCAATGCGCCCCCGGTGACGGGTCGCGAGGCCATCGAGGCCTATGTCGGCACCTTCTTCGAGGCCCTCGGGGGCGTGTCCCACCACGTGGAGGCGCTCTGGGACAGTGAGGACCGGCTGACCTGTCATGGCGAAGTCCGCTACGAGCGCCGCGACGGCAGCACGCTCACCGTGCCCTTCGCCAACGTGCTCTACCTGGCGGAAGGGCGTGTGTCCCGCTACCTCGTCTTCATCGACAACAGCGCGCTTTTCGCCTGAGCCTGAGCCTTCGCCTGGGCCGCGTCAGCTGCCGCGCACCCCGTAGTGCGCGGCGGTGGCGTCCAGCGCCCGGGTGAGCAGGGTTACCAGCTCGTCGATCTCTTCCGGGTGGCTGACCAGCGGCGGGGCCATGATCATGGCATTGCCGGTCTGGCGTACCATGAGGCCGTTCGCATTGGCCCAGTCCCGGCAGTACTCCGCCGCTTCCGACTCCGGTGCCAGCCGCTCCCGCGTTGCCTTGTCGCGCACGAGCTCCACCGCGGCGAACATGCCCAGTCCGCGCACCTGGCCGACGATCGGGTGATCGGCGAGGGCGGCCAGCTGCGATTGCAGCCGCGGCGCCAGTTCCTCGGCGGCGCGCGCGATGACGCCGGTCTCCTCGATGATGCCGAGCGTCGCCAGGCCCGCGGCGCAGGACGCCGGGTGCCCGGAGTAGGTGAGCCCGTGGGCGAACTCGCCACCGCTGGCCAGGAGGACCTCCGCCAGCCTGTCGCTCACCATGACGCCGCCCAGGGGCATGTAGCCGTTGGTCACCGCCTTGGCGAAGGTCATCAGGTCCGGGCGGATGCCGTAGGTCTGACTGCCGAACCAGTTGCCCGTGCGGCCGAAACCGCAGATCACCTCGTCGGCGATGAGCAGGATGTCGCGCTCGTCGCAGATGCGCTGCACCTCGGGCCAGTAGCTCTCCGGCGGCACGATGACCCCGCCGGCGCCCTGCACCGGCTCGGCGATGAAGGCCGCCACGTTGTCCTCACCCAGCTCGTCGATTTTCTGCTCGAGCTCCCGCGCCACGGCCACGCCGAACTCCTCCGGGCTTTGCTCGCCCCCGAGCTCGAACCAGTGCGGCTGGTTGATGTGGTGCACGTAGGACAGGCCGATGGCCTGCTCGTGCATCGCCTTCATGCCGCCCAGGGACGCCGCGGCGATGGTGCTGCCATGGTAGGCGTTGCGCCGGCTGATGATCTGCTTCTTCTGCGGCTTGCCGAGGAGGTCGTAGTAGCGGTGCACGAGGCGGATGTTGGTGTCGTTGGCCTCGGAGCCGGAATTGGTGAAGAAAACGTGGTTGAAGCGCTCCGGGGTGACCTTGACCAGCGCTGCGGCGAGTTCCACCGCGGGCTGGTTCGAGCAGCGGAAGAAGTTGTTGTAGTACGGCAGTTCCTGCAGCTGGCGGGTGACTGCCTCGACGATCGCCGGCTGGCTGTAGCCGAGGTTGCAGCACCACAGCCCGGACATGCCGTCGAGCATGCGGTTGCCGTCGGTGTCGTAGATGTAGATATGCTCCGCCCGGCTGATGATGCGGCCACCGTCCCGGGCATAGCCGGAGAGGTCCGTGAACGGGTGCAGGTGATGGGCCTGGTCCAGGGCCTTCAGCGTTGCCGTGTCGACGGGCTTGTTCATGGCGTGTCCTCGCTGGGCGTGTTGCTCAAGTCAGCGCACAAGTGTGGCACAGCGTTCCCGCGGAGCCAGTAACACGATGGTGTAGGTCCTGCGTCGGCGTTGGCTGCCACCCATGCCGGCCGTGCGGCGGGAGAGGCTGCCCGGGACACGCCGATTCGCCATCCATGGCGGCTCGGGCTCGGCGTCCTGCCT